>CAYUBC010000019.1:12565-17652 GCA_964442885.1 uncultured bacterium
CGCCCGCCTGGCCCGCTGGTATCGCCAACAAGGGCAACGCCGCTAGGGTCGAAAGGCAGAAGCTAAGAAGGCAGAAGCTAAGAAGGCAGAAGGTAGAAGCAGCATCTATTGTCTGCTCAGCAATTGAGGACAATTTCTTAGACTTAATGAGGTACCAAATAGCTGATGCGTATCGGCCTTCTACTTTTTACGTTCTCCTTTCCCCTTCTCTAAATCTGCTCGCAGCGGGTCAGCCTCAACATTAGGGCATCCAGCCGGGCTAAATCGGCAAAGCCACCGCCGCGCCCGGTGCCCAGTCCTCCCGCCTGAAATGACTCAAGCCAGGACAACTGCCAGTACCAAAGCGCTGGTAGGTGGCCCTGGGGAGCCTCCAGGCTGAAGTTAAGGAAATCGTAGAACTTGAAAAAGGCCAGGGGGCGCGGCACCGTAATCATCAACCAGTCCACAGCTTGGATAAATGGGTGCGGGTTGGCGGGGCTGAGGCTGGCCGGATCAAAGGTGCCCTCCAGTTCGTGGTACAGGCGATGTTGTACGGAAAAACCAAAATGCCCAAAGCTGGCTGCCACCCAGAGGTGGTCAATATCGTGAAGAATCTCGCAGGGCATCTGGGCCAGATCCGCCGCCGTTAAGCTGCCAGCCCCGTCTCGATTAACGGCAGCCAGCAGCAGGGCCTGGGTAACCTTGTCAGCCGCCTGCCATTCCTCTCCATTCAGGAGATCGGCTAAATCGCTCAGCGTCCAGTCTGTGGTCACTACCATAGTCAACTACTCGCTACCCAGGGCGGCAATGGTGGGCGGCAACGGCGGCGTTGCCATCGACAGACACTTTTCCATGTGGAGAAACAATCCCTCCACTATGGATTCGCTCACATCGTAGCCACTTTCTAAGCTGGGGCAGCACCAGCGCCAGGTGGGCAGGTGGCCAGGGGGGGCACTGGCACTAAACTGAAGGGTCTTGTAGGGCTTAATCCCGCCCGTCATGCTGACGCGGGGGCCACGCCAGTCCAGGGTGCGAAGGAAGTCGGCTGGCCGCTTTTCAACCTCCTGGTAGACCTGCTGCTGGGCCTTGAAGCCAAACCGTCCATTGCTGTAACGGCTCCAGAGGTCATCAATGGTGAGCAAATCCACGCAGGGCAATTGCAGCAGGGTGTCGCGGTCTACGGGTTCCATGTTCTGGCGCAGCGCCTTGAGAATGACGTTCTCGGTTTCCTGGTCGGCCTCCTGCCACACCTGCGACCAGAGCAACTGGCGCAGGCGGCTGTAGTCGATCCCCAGGGCCGAACGAATGGAGCCGTACAGCTCACTACGCACCGCCTCCTCAATTTGCTGGGCTTCGTTAGGGGCAATGTTCCACTGCCGACGGGCCTGCTCTAACCGGCCCTGGTCAAAGGCGGGGGCATAGAGGGTAGTTTGCAGGATTTGTTGAACCATGCTGCGGTACTCGTCGAGCTGCTGCTGCCGCCCTATCTTTTGCTGGCGATGTTGCTCGTCTTGTTGCTGACGGGCCGCTGCCTGACGAGCCGCCTCTGCCTCTGCCGTCTGCCGCTGTCGAATGGCTTCGGCATCCACCTGAATCTGGTGGAGCCGCTCCTGATAGATGGCGGTGGCTTCGTCTTGGGGCAGGTTCAAGTTATCGGCCAGTTCTTCCAGGAGTTCCCAGGTTTCGTCGCTGAGTGGATTTTCGCGGGCTAGTTCCTCCATCAGCACTTCGCGAAAGTGCTGGCGTTTCTCGGCCAGGGTTTTGTAGGGGCCAAGGGCGTCGGCTTTAAGAGTTTCGGCTTCCGGCACCGACAGTCCTAACTGCTGACGCAGCAGTTCCAGGTTGGCCTCCTCAGCAGGGGAAAGCTCGCCGTGGGTGCGGCAGTAGGTTTCGGCCTTGGCCCGGTAGACGCTTTCGGGGTCAAGCATGGCCTCTGCGGCTTCAACAATGCCAGCCAGCACCTCGGATTCGTGGGTTTGCACTTGCAGCCGCATGGGCCCCTGCTGAAGCACCACCAGAGTTTCCAGGGGATTATCATCCAGACGATTACACAGGCGTTTAAGAATGGCCCGCAAACGCTCTGGAGGAGCCTCAAACTGCACGCCAGTTTGCACCCTGGCTTGAAACGGCCCTTCGCCCTGGGCATTTTCAACCGGGTGAAAGCGCGTCTGCCCCAGGCCGCTCAAATCCCGAAGATCGTCCAGCAGATACTGAGCCTCTGTGGAGAGGTCTTCCGGAGTTAACTCAGACTCAATTAACTTGACTAAAAACGCCAGCTTTGGCGGTGAGTAAGCATCCCTGACCATGGAGGCAGGCTACAGCACAACAACAACTAGCCACTGTTATACCAGGAGTCGCCGAAGCCGCACCAGGGTTTAGACCCTTTCACCCAGAGAAGACCCCAAAATCCGTTAGCATTAGCTCTAACTTGATCGATAAATTGCCGTGCCGCAGACTTTTTTACCTGCTGTTGCCCCAGCCAGCTACAAGAATGATTTCAAGCAGGATATCCAGACGTATTTCGATCGCCTTGCCCCCGAAATCCACCGTTGGCAGCGGCGGAACCGGTACTACTATCAAGATTTAGCTCGTCTGCACCGGTTTCTCATTCCCCCTGGTAGCCGAGTCTTAGAAATTGGCTGTGGCACCGGGCATCTGCTCCAGGCGGTTGCCCCTGCGGTTGGGGTTGGGATTGACTTCGCCCCGACCATGGTAGAGCTAGCTCGCCAGCAGCATCCCCACCTCGCCTTTTACAATCTCGATGCCGAGCAACTGGCTCCTGAGCAGATGGAGCCGCAACACCGTGAATTTGACTACCTTGTGCTGTCTGGGGTGTTGGGTTATCTGGGGGATATCCAGGCCGTACTCCAGCAATTGCAGCCCTTCTGCCACCGTCGCACTCGGCTCATCCTCACCTTCCACAACTACCTCTGGGAACCAGCCCTGCGCCTGGCGGAACGCCTTGGCCAGCGCTGCCCCCAGCCGCCCCAAAATTGGCTGGGTATGGATGATGTGGCCAATTTGCTGACGGTAACGGGCTACCATCCCCTCAAGCGGGGACGGCGGTTTCTGGTGCCCAAACCGGTGCCGCTGCTGAGCGATGGCATCAACCGCTGCCTGGCCCCACTGCCGGTCATCAAACACCTCTGTCTGACTAATTTTGTAATAGCCAGACCTCAGCCCAGCCTGTTTTTGCCGCCCGCTCAGCCCTCCTGCTCGGTAATCATCCCCGCCCGCAATGAGGCAGGCAATATCCACGCCGCCCTGGAACGGTTGCCCCAGCTAGGGCCGCAGACGGAAGTCATTTTTGTGGAAGGCCATTCCCAGGATGATACCTGGCCGACGATTCAAGCCCTGGTGCGGGACTATCGCGGGCCATTTAGCCTCAAAGCCTTGCAGCAAGCTGGCAAGGGCAAAGCCGATGCGGTGCGCCTGGGGTTTGAACAGGCGAGTGGGGACATTCTGCTCATCCTGGACGCCGACCTCACTGTGCCTCCGGAAGACCTGCCCCACTTTGTGGAGGTGCTGCGGTCTGGGTGGGGCGAGTTTGCCAATGGCTCGCGCCTGATGTATCCCCGCTCTAAGGCCGCGATGCCCTGGCTGAATACTCTGGCTAACAAGTGCTTCGCCCTGATGTTCTCGTTTCTGCTGGAGCAGCCCTTGAAAGATACCCTCTGTGGTACCAAGGTTCTGTGGCGGGATGACTACCAGCGCATTGCCGCTGGACGTAGTTACTTTGGGGATTTTGACCCCTTTGGCGACTTTGACCTGCTGTTTGGGGCCGCCAAGCTCAATTTACAGATTGTAGAAGTGCCCATTCGCTACCAGCCCCGCACCTACGGCAGTTCCAACATTGCCCACGTCAAAGAAGGGCTAGTGTTGATGAGCATGTGCCTCTACGCCTGCCGTAAGCTGAAGTTTTGGTAGGCCTAGCTGCGGCTGCCCCGGTCAGGCTCCGCCCCAATGGAGTGGTGGATGAAAAGCCGCCCTGCCGCGATCGCCTCCTGACTGCTAGGGTAGATCTCACCATCATTGAGCACAGCTAAATCAGGGTTAATCACCCAGCAGCGATACCCTACTCCCCGGTGAAAGGTGACACCGGCAATCCAGCCAGGAAATACCGAAACATGAATTAAACGACCGCTAGCCATCGGTATTTACCTCACAGTGCATGAACCTTAAACGCCAGGATCGCCATGCCCCCATCAACTACTCTGTTGCCCTGGTCAAATCCGGACACAGGAGTCAGAATAGATGGCCTGGGACTGGCTTATTAGGTTCAAGTGTACTATACTAGGGCAGGCAAATACAACTGCTATTTCCCCGCTGGGTCTGGAGCTTTCTTCCGAGGGCACGTACACTTCTGGACTGAGGCAGGGTTTACTAAAGCCAATTTGCTTTATTCCACGTATTCAACTGACTTCGCCACCCGTTTATCCCTAGGCAGCTATGGCATCTAAAAATAACGACGTTTCCGAAAAGCAAAAGGCGCTGGCTATGGTGCTCAACCAGATTGAGCGCAACTTCGGCAAAGGCTCGATTATGCGGCTAGGCGAGGCCAGTCGTATGCAGGTCGAAACCATTCCGACCGGAGCGCTAACCCTGGATTTGGCCCTGGGAGGCGGCTTGCCCAAAGGGCGAATTGTTGAAATCTACGGCCCAGAAAGCTCTGGTAAAACAACGGTAGCTCTCCATGCCCTGTCGGAGGTGCAAAAGGCCGGTGGGGTAGCGGCCTTTGTGGATGCTGAGCACGCCCTCGACCCGGTTTATGCCAAGGCGCTGGGGGTAAATATCGACGAACTGCTGGTTTCCCAGCCGGATACCGGGGAGATGGGCCTGGAAGTCGTGGATCAACTGGTGCGCTCCGCGGCCATCGACGTGGTGGTGGTAGACTCCGTGGCCGCCCTGGTGCCCCGCGCTGAAATTGAAGGGGAAATGGGTGATGCCCACGTGGGCTTGCAGGCCCGCTTGATGAGCCAGGCGCTGCGGAAAATTACCGGCAGCATTGGCAAGTCCCAGTGCACGGTGATTTTTCTCAACCAACTGCGGCAGAAAATTGGTATTTCCTACGGCAACCCGGAAACCACCACGGGCGGCAATGCCCTCAA
>CAYUBC010000020.1:0-11159 GCA_964442885.1 uncultured bacterium
TAGGACACCTCCCTTTCACGGAGGCGACGGGGATTCGAATTCCCCTGGGGGTATTGATAGAACTGAGTGAGGGCTGGATGCATGTCTAGCCCTCTTTGTTTAGGCGAGCTTCCTTTAGCTAGGTCTAAACCCAGGTATAAAGAACTTCTGGAGTTTTTCAGTTAACTAGGTGACAAGCCCGATAGCTTCCAGTACTGTGGGGAATACAGATTTTCTGTTTGAGGGTTAACCCATGACCTTCTTTGCCCTGCTAGCGATTGTGATTGGCGTGCTTTCGGCCCTGGGCCTGGTGCTGGTAGGTCTACTAGAAATGCCTTGGCCACTGTTGTTAATTGCGCTACTAGCCACACTGTATGGCTTTCAGCGCCTGATGGGGGCTGAGACAGAAGTCTTAGCGTTGGGTGAGCAGGCTGATCGGGCCGCTACTGAGTCGGCTGTAGCTAAGCCGGCGACATCATCACCGGGGGGCTTCTCTGATCAAGGGTCTTCAGAGGTAGATATTCGGGTGGCCGCGTCGCAAGCCGCTGCTCAAAGCGACGTGTTAATCTACCGAGGTGTTCGCTACCGGGTAGGGGGTAGCGCTAAGGTAGATCGCCCTGGCCCCTGAGGGTTAGTAGTGCCTATGTATGCGCTAACTCACTGTACGTTGTATACCAGTGACCAGGCACTTGAGGATTATGCCCTGCTAGTCGATGGTGTTGAGGTGCTTGACCTGATACCAGAGAGCCATCTAGCTTCTGACATACCGCAAATTGATGGCCAGGGTTGGGCTGTGGCTCCAGGATTTATTGACCTGCAGCTTAATGGCTGCGGTGGCGTTATGTTTAACGATGCCATCGTCGCTGAAACTCTGGACACCATGCACCGCACGAACCTTAAGAGCGGAACGACTAGTTTTTTACCCACTCTAATTACTACAGCAGATGATGCTATTTGGCAGGCTATGGAGGTTGTCGAAGGCTATCGGCGGCGATATCCTGATCGAGTCTTGGGTCTTCACTTAGAGGGGCCCTATTTGAATCTTCATCGGCGGGGCATCCACGAGGCTGGCTTTATTCGGCCACCCAGCCCCACCATGATTGAAGGTTGGGTGAACGCCGGGCCAGAGGTTATTAAGCTGGTTACTTTAGCCCCTGAAATAGTGCCAACTGACCTGATACAAGCCTTGGTAGCGGAGGGTATTGTGGTTTCTGCAGGGCATACTGAGGCCAGTTTTGAGATGGCTTTAGCTGGCTTTGACGCTGGCATCAGCATGGTTACGCATCTCTTTAATGCCATGTCGCCCTGGCTCGGACGCGCCCCTGGCATGGTGGGAGCAGCCCTAAGCCGACCCGATGTCTATGCCGGTGTGATTGCCGATGGTCACCATGTTCACTATGGTTCCATTCAGTTAGCCCAGCGGCTCAAGCAAGATAAGCTGTTCCTGGTTACAGACGCTACCCCCCCTGCCGGTGCCCAGATGGAGTCATTCATGATCGGTGGTCAGGAGGTTTTTTACAAAGACGGCAAGTGTGTTTCCGCAGAGGGTACGCTGGGTGGTTCTGCCTTAACTATGATTGAGGCTGTGCAAAACTGCGTGCAGCACGGGGGCCTTTCCCTGGCTGAAGCGCTCCGCATGGCTACCCTTTATCCGGCTCAAGCCATTGGGGTGGCCCAGTATTTAGGGCGACTGGCACCAGGCTACCGAGCCGATGTTGTGCTTTTTGATTCGCAAAGCTTTAGGGTGCAGGGTGTGATTGAGCAAGGGCAACTGCAGTGGGTTGGCACGGCTGGGTTAGCGCCTAGACTAAGCCTTTAGTGGAAACATTAAAGGGAAACATCAAATTTAGAGTCGTGGATGGAGCAACCCTGCTACAGAATTCTCCAGTAACTGATCGGCAATAGCTTGGTGGCGCAGGCTAATCCATAGACTACACTGCCCATTATTTAGAGACACCAAAACAATCGCCCCGCGCTCTGAAAATTTACAGGCTAGATGATAGAGCCGAGTACGCTTATCGTTTTCTACGGTAAGGGCTCGATAATATAGCTCGTTGTAGTAATGGGTACCGTCCTGTAATGCCCCGCTGAACCAAAACTTAAAAACTTGAATGCGATTTTCTTGCAAGACTTTGGGCAGCATGGCAAGGCTCTCCTAACCTTTCTAGAGCATACCCAATTCGCCAATCCAAAGAAATCTCAGGGTTTAATTATGGCTGGGGTAAATTTTGCCAAGCCCGTCTTGCATAGGCCGATTCCACCAGTGATTTGACGATGTCCAGGCTGAGTGGCTTGACCAGAAATCCGTCTAGTTCCGGGGTATCTTCGCTATGGTTCCACTGAGGACTGGCCGAATCGGTCAACGCAACGATGGTTACATCCGCATACCGAGTGGTTTGCCGTAAATGCCGAACTAGAGATTGAGACCAATCCTGGGCTGAATTACCAACTAAAATCACCAGGCATGGCATACCCTGGCTGAGACGGGTAACAGCCTGCTCTGTGGAACTAGCCACAAACACCGGATACTGTAAGTCGGCTTCAATGGCGTGAATATTCCGAATTTCCTGATGTTTTGGATCTAGTACGAGGATGTAGCCACCGGGGGTCGAAATCATATCGTGAGAGACCATAGCTACTCTCCATAGTACCTATGGGTCAGGCCATTAATTTTGGCCGCGCGCAGCTTGATTGGCCACTAATCAAGGGTTCTGAGGTGATTCAGCCTAGATTTCAAGGATTCATTCTTCCACTTTTTTTAGGCTCCTTAAACGATTGTCAACGTTTTTAAAAACGAAACTTAGTTCTCAGGAGTACTGGAAGCACTATTGCAACAAAACTCAAATTATCTTAAATCTACGTCAGAGGAGAACCCGTGTCAGAATCTAACGCTATTTATAGGCTAGACCTAGAGCGTCATCCTGTCGGGGTAGGGTAACCCTAGCTACAAAAAAACCTAGCGGGCTTTGATATGTTTGGCTGATAAAATTTGAAGTTAATTGACAAACTGGTGACTTCTGTATCCATTCAAATTATTGAGGGCAATCCCCATCTGCGATCGCTCCTGGGCTGGCACCTTCAGCAGGTTGGCTACCGGGTGTTTCAGTCTGCTGATGTGGTGCGTGCTCGAGATGTGTTCCAGTCGCGCCAGCCCGATTTGGTCATTTTGGACTCTCAACTCCCCGATGGTGATGGTCTGGAACTCTGCCGCTGGCTCTCTGGTCACGGCCAACCGTTAGTTATGATTTTATCGGCCTGTGCCACCGAAGCCGATATTGTCGCTGGTCTTAGGGCCGGGGCTGACGACTATCTCACTAAGCCCTTTGGTATGCAGGAATTTTTGGCTAGGGTCGAGGCTCTAACCCGCCGTATCCGGTTAATGAATGCCCCAGCCTCACTGACCTACGGAGATCTCAATATTGATCTGGTTCAGCGGCGGGTTCATTTTCGGGGCGACTATATTGACCTGACACCCCAGGAATTCAGCCTGCTGTATGTTCTCACCCAGGCATCTGGAGCCCCCCTGAGTCGAACCGACCTGCTGCGCCGGGCCTGGCCAGATGCCATCGACAACCCTAGAACCGTTGACACCCACATTCTCTCGTTGCGCAAGAAGATTGAGGCCGACCCACGGCAACCTAACATCATTCAAACCGTTCGTAATGTAGGCTATCGCTTCAACATTGAGCGGGTGACGGCTGATACCAATGGCCACGGTCGTGTGGACAGTTCGACGCTAGCCTCATCGGCCATCTCCTGAGTATCCGCATGGGTTGGTGCCATAATTCAACGCTGCTTAAACCAGGTAAGCCCCAGGCTAGGCCGCCGTCAGCCCTAAACGAGGCCGGGCGGAGGCGTGGTCAATTTTGGTAAATAAAACTATAATTCAAGCTGTACTATCCTGTGGTTTCACTAAAAGTTAGGTCCTGTGTTTACTACCCTATCGCCCTCTGCCCCTGCCCTTTCAGCTCGTATCGACCTGTTTAAGGAGATTGAGGCTCTTAAGAAAGAGTTAAATGCCGTAATTCTGGCTCACTACTACCAAGATCCAGATATTCAGGATGTAGCGGACTATATTGGTGATTCTCTGGGTTTGTCTCAGCAGGCCGCTGCAACGTCTGCTGATGTCATTGTGTTTGCTGGGGTTCACTTTATGGCAGAAACTGCCAAAATTCTGAACCCAACCAAGCAAGTGCTTCTGCCAGATTTGATGGCGGGTTGTTCCCTGGCCGATAGCTGCCCCCCTAACGCCTTTGCGGCGTTTAAAGCGGCCCATCCCAATCATTGGGTGGTCTCTTACATCAACTGCACCGCTGAAATTAAGGCGATGAGCGATATCATCTGCACCAGCTCCAACGCCGTACGCATCATTCAGCAAATTCCTGCAGATCAGCCGATTATTTTCGCCCCTGATCAAAACCTGGGGCGCTATGTGATGGAACAGACAGGTCGCCATTTGGTGCTCTGGCAAGGCAGTTGCATTGTCCATGAAACGTTTTCTGAGAAAAAGCTGGTACAGCTACAGATCGCCTATCCTGAGGCTGAGGTGATTGCCCATCCTGAATGTGAAGCGTCTGTTTTGCGGCACGCCAACTATATCGGTTCTACTACGGCATTGCTTAACTATGCCCAGGGCAGCCCTAAGCAGCAGTTTATTGTGGTGACTGAACCTGGCATTATTCATCAAATGCAAAAGCAGGCCCCTGGTAAGTTATTTATTCCAGCGCCACCTACGGCGGCCTGCGCATGCAACGAATGTCCCTACATGCGGCTTAACACTCTGGAGAAGCTCTATCTGGCGATGAAAACTCGCAAGCCAGAAATTGAGCTACCGGCCTCTATCCAGGCCGCGGCGTTAAGGCCCATTCAGCGAATGCTAGCGATGAGTTAAGGGAGTTACGGATCCGCACCTATGGCGCTATTAGCGTTGAAGGAAGCGCCGCAACTCTGTGACCACGTGGGCGATCAAATTATCCGGCGATAGGGTGGTTTGGGAATTCTCCTGCTCAATCCGCTTAACCACATTATTGTCTAAACCGAGCAGGGAAACCAGACGCCGGTAAGCCTCGGCTTCCTCCTGGTTGATTAAGGCTTCTTCGGGGGTACGGGCACTAGCACTAATCACCTGATAGCCCAACTTCAGAACTAACTCTCGCTCTTCAGCACTGGTCAACTGGGGGACTAGCTCATCCAGGGGGATGTTTTGCATCACATAATCCCGTAGCTCAACCTGTAGAGCCCCCTGCTGGTCAGCATCGCTGGAAAATAGGCGGCTAAAGTGATTGAGCATAACCTCCACCTCTTCATCAGCCAAATGACCATCACTCCAGGCCATAGTAGCCACAATTCTTAATAATGTCATTTGGGCCGGGCTAATAGAAGGGGGTGGGGTGGGCTGCACAGTCATACCTGTCTCCATGTAGTCGAAAGAAAGTGCTGATAACGGAGACATTACCACAGGGATTTCCTAGGCTTGGGCAATGTTATCAATCTCTACAAAACCATCCAAAACCCAGGTGAATTACGTCCATAAAGCGCATCTAGGCCTATAGCCGTCCTGCTAAATGCGCTAACTGTTTAGTATTCTTTAAAACCAGGCTAGAGCGACTGACATCGCGGGTAATCCATCCCTTTTCGTCTAACTTGACCATAATTTTGTCCGTCTCGTCAGGGGTAATATCTGATAGATCGGCCAGGTCTTGTGCAGGAATATCAAACAGCTCTACCCCCTCCTCTACCGGCTGCCCGTAAGTTTCTTGTAGAGCCGTCAGCGTGTAAGCTAACTTAACAGCTGGCGGTTGATGGCGTAACTGTAAGCGCAGGTTGGTTTGCCGTAGCCGCTGCACCATTAGCTGCAGCAAACGATGATGCAACTGCGGATCTTTGAAGAGCGTTTGAATAAAACGCTGGGCCGAAATGCTCATTAGTTTAACGGCCGTCATGGCTACTACGTCGGTAGAGCGAGGCGACTCGTCTAAAATCGCCATTTCGCCAAAGAAATCACCCTTGCCCAACACGGCTAGGGTGACAAAACTATCATCCATGTGGCGGCGTACCTTAACCCAACCCGCTTCAATAAAGTAAACCGCATTACCCCAGGCATCTTCCATAACCACAGCCCGATTAGCCGGATAGTCGTGATGGGTAGCAACAGATAGCAGCCAATCGAGAGTTTCAGGGCTAGCGGCACTAAACAACGGGTAAAGCTCAGTAAAGGTATCAGGCTGCATAGCAGGCAAGCATCCAAGATAGAAACGGAAACCAGGCGGCTATAAAAACTACGCTCCTATAGTAACTAAAAAAGTTGACTGCCCCAGGGGGCTCAGGGTTAGAGCCCTGGCTGAACTCTAATCAGCCAGTACAGGAGTAGCTGCCGCTGCTACAAGTTACCCCGATCCGATGCTAAACGCCACAAAAAATGGGCTGGCCAGGATTGACTGGCCAGCCCATTTCTAGGGAACGCGTTGGAAGCTTACTGAAGCACCAGCTTAACGTTGGCGTTCTGTAGACCAGGACGCTTAACTTCAGCCAGAGTCTTGTTAACAGCGTACTTCTGATTGATGGAGTTGATGAGTTCGGTTTGGTTGTGCTTCTTAGCCACACCCCACAGATCCGCAATTAGATCAAAGGAGCCGTCGGCGTTACGAGACCAGCCCAGGTCATACTCACCATCCAGAACGGCCACCAGGTCAGCACGAACGCGCTGGCCATTGTAACCGCGAACATCAGCCTCAGTCTTCGTGGCAATACCTAAGTCAGCCAGAGACTGCTTGAGGATTTCAGCATCGGTCACTTTAGTGCGAAGGGTGCTGAAGTGAGACATAGTGTTTCCTCCTGTAGGGAAATTGAGAGAGACAACGAGGTTTGAGAATTAACGACACCAGCTAACCGTACAGGGGCTATCTGGATACCAACTGCTAGCCTAAGCTAGCCCTTCCCCCGGATACCGCCGGGAGGAAAGCCTGTTAAAACTCCATGCGCTGATATTCAGCCACGGAGGCCGCCGCCGGACGCGCACGTTGACGAGCCCAATCGCGCAGGGCTGTCACCTGTTCACTCATGGTCTTCGAGAGGGGCAGCGTAGCCCGAATCGCTGCGATAATATCTAGCTGAGTGAACTCACGTCCTTGGGCAAATGCTTCATACATAGCAGAAATGAGGCCTTGCTCAATTTCTGCTCCAGAAAACCCATCACAGACCTTGGTTAGCTGCTCAAGGTCAAAGCGGTCAATATCGCGCCGCCGCTTGCGGAGATGGATTTGGAAAATATCCTTACGCTCTTCAGAGTTAGGCAGATCAACGAAGAAGATTTCATCGAAGCGGCCCTTACGCAGAAACTCACTGGGCAGCCGCTCTACTCGGTTAGCCGTGGCCATCACAAACACCGGAGAAGTCTTTTCTTGCATCCAGGTTAGGAAGGTACCAAAAATGCGACTGGAGGTACCCCCATCAGAATCCGATGAACCCACCCCACCGGCAAACGCTTTGTCAATTTCATCGATAAACAGAATTGCTGGGGAAATAGATTCTGCGGTGCGAAGGGCGTTCCTGAGATTTGCCTCTGACCGACCAACGGTAGACCCGTCGTAAACTCTACCCAAATCCAGCCGCAGCAGGGGCAACCCCCATAGCCGAGAGGTGGTCTTGGCTATCAAAGACTTGCCGCATCCCGGTACGCCTAAAATCAACATACCCTTCGGCTGAGGCAACCCGTATTCCCGAGCGCGCTCTGTAAAAGCGTCAGAGCGCTGGTACAGCCAGTGTTTCAACTCTTCTAAACCACCGACGGAATCAAGAGTTTCATCTACATCCATGAATTCCAAAATACCGTTGCGACGGATCAGCTGCTTTTTCTCGGAGAGAACAATGTCCACCTCTTCAGAGGTCAAGCGTTTTGCCATCACCCGCGCTTTACGATAGACCTTTTCAGCCTCGTCGCGGGTCAGCCCAAGGGCCGCTTTCAGCAGCTTTTCCCGATCCTCTGTAGTAATGCTAGCGCCTCGCGCTCGATTGAGCTCCATGGAAAGCACTTCATCAAGCTCAGTCATATCCGGCATTGGAAAATCGAGAACTACCACCTCTTTCTCCAGTTCTACAGGAACTTCCTGAATCGGAGACATAAGGACAATGGTTTTCAAGGTTCCCTTCAGCGCTATGATGGCGTCGCGTAAACAGCGAGTGACCGCAGGTGAGTCTTTAAAGGGATGTAAATCCTTAAAAATGTAGATGCCGGACTCGCGCTGGCGAATCACCCACTCAACGGCAGCCTCAGGGGACACCGTATTGTTATGCTGAGTTACAGCTCCGGAAGCACCGTACTCAACCATACCCCGCGTCATAGTCCAGGTGTAAACCCGGAGGGGGGATTTAGAATCACCCTCTCGCGATAGTTGGCGAGCAACCGCAGCAATAGTTTGTTCAGCCCGCTCCTCCTCAAAAGTGACCAGGTAAATCAGAGGATATTGGGCCTGTATTAGTACGTTTAAATCCTCTCTCATGACCAAATACCTTTAAGGCTGAGTAGGTTAACTGGAAGCCGATAGGAGAACCTAACGACTATGGGCCAAGCGACAGCTTACCGAGACCACTGAACTCGAAAACCAATTCACAAAGCTAGAAACTCAAATCTGGAAAAGCCCTATCATCAAGAATCGTCGAAAACGAAATCTGCTGTTGAATCGTTAGCTACAAACTACCAATTCACCTTCACCCATTTGGCTAGGCTCTGCAACCGGATCGGATTCTACAATTCGATTAGCCATATCCGAAGAACCCACCACCGCATCATCAGCATCAGGACGAGCCATTCGCGACACTTCCATCAAATCACCTTGATGAAGAACAACGGAGGTTGAACAACTAGGACAACTGTAAATTACGTGGGTATGACCGTAGGCAATATCCGAATGACCATCTTCTACAACACTGGGGTTAGCCAAGTAAAAGTCAATAGCACGCTTAGCTATGGAAGACATAGCCTCCCCTTCAACGGCAGAACGAATCTTAAGCTGGCGATGCAAATCGGGGGGCAGATACAAGGTCACTTTGGCCGGTTTTTGCTCTTCCATAACGCACTTCTAATAGGAATTACCCAGGTATGTTGTTACCTTAACGGTCTGTTCAGGGGCTGTCAAGACAGCATGGCGTCATGACGGCTCATTTGTAATATTGCGTTACAGTCTGTTTAATCCTTTCAGCAGTCTGCCTAATCGCCAAGCGCTGGCATCATAGGGTTGACCCCGTTGGCCCAGGCCCATATCTGCCATGTATACCGATAGGCTATCAGGTTACCTGAGGAAAGCAGGTCGTGGGGCTAACGTAAACTTATGCGACAGCTCAGGTTTTCTTTGGGAGCCTCAAGATATTCTGCGGAAGGCTTGGCTAGGGTTCATTTTCTCCCTTTGTCGAGGCGTTGTTAAAGACTATGACATTTCGATTTAAGGCTGTTGAGCGACCTGCCAGTAGTGGATGGCCTGAGGGCATTCCGGTAGCCTTCGAGCATTGGTATGCTCAGGGTGAAAGAGACGCCAATGCCGGTCGGTATGCCTCAGCGCTACGCTGTTTCGAGGAAGCTTCCCTCCTTCAACCCAGGCAGCCAGACGCCTGGCTATATCAAGTTGTCTGCTTGATTCACCTGGAGCGCCCCCAGGCTGCTTTAGCGATCGCCGATAAGTTGTTAAATGATGTGCCTGACCATGCCCAGGGTTGGCTGTTTCGAGGGGTGGCGCTGCATCGGTTGGGGCGTTATGGAGCCGCCTATGCCAGCTATGACCAGGCCACCAGGTTGAGTGAACTAGCTCCCCGTAGCAGGTTGGGAGCGTCCCTGGGGAAAGCTGGGCAACACTAATGCTGAGCAATAATCAGGTCGCAGGTTACACAGCACTATGGTTGAGCTAGACACGCCGACATCGGCATGGCCATCCCTGGAAAAAGCCCTTAAACACCATTTTGGCTACGACCAGTTTCGGCTTGGTCAGCGGCAGGTGATTGAGGCCGTGCTTAAAAATCAAGATGCCCTGGTGGTGATGCCAACGGGCGGTGGTAAGTCCCTCTGCTATCAGCTTCCGGCCCTGCTTAAGCTAGGGGTGATGGTGGTGGTGTCGCCTCTGATTGCGTTAATGCAAGACCAGGTAGATAGCTTGCAGGACAACGGCATTGCGGCGACCGGCCTGAACAGCAGCCTGGGCTATGAAACCATCCGCCAGCGAGAAGCCGACTTGCTCCAGGGTCGCCTGAAGCTGCTGTATTTATCACCAGAACGGCTGATGAGCCCTGGCTTCTTTCAATTTTTGGGGCAGTTGAGCCAGACTGTGGGGATTAGCGGCTTTGCCATTGATGAAGCCCATTGCGTGTCGGAATGGGGCCACGACTTTCGGCCTGAGTATCGCCAGCTTTCGGCCCTGCGACAGGCTTTTCCCCAGATCGGGCTGGTGGCGCTGACGGCAACGGCTACTGAGCGGGTGCGCCAGGACATTCAACAGCAATTGCAGTTGCGAGATCCGCTGGTGCATGTGGCGAGCTTTAACCGCCCTAATCTGTACTACGAGGTACGCCCTAAGACTCGTCGCAGCTATCCGGATTTGCTGGGGCAGGTACGCCAGCACACCGGCTCAGGGATTATCTACTGCCTTAGCCGTAAGCGAGTAGATGAACTGGCCCAACAATTAACAGCGGATGGCGAATCCGTGCTGCCCTACCATGCTGGTTTGCCCGATGCGGTGCGGCGAGACAACCAAACCCGCTTCATTCGGGATGATGTGCGGCTGATGGTGGCCACCGTGGCCTTTGGTATGGGCATTAACAAACCCGATGTGCGGTTTGTGATCCACTACGACATTCCCCGCAATATTGAGGGGTATTATCAAGAATCTGGCCGGGCCGGACGCGATGGGGAACCCGCCCACTGCACCCTGTACCTGGCCTACGGCGATGTTGCTACGGCGGAGTATTTGATTAGCCAGAAGCCCGATGCCGACGAACAGCGCATTGCCCGCCAGCAACTCCGGCAAATGGTGGACTATGCCGAGAGCACGGTCTGTCGGCGGCAGATCCAGCTCAGCTATTTTGGTGAAACCCTGGCGGGCAGTTGCCACCAGTGCGACAACTGCAACCATCCGGTGCCCCTAGAGGATTGGACGGTGGAGGCTCAAAAATTTCTCTCCTGCGTGGCCCGCTGCCAG
>CAYUBC010000020.1:11169-17040 GCA_964442885.1 uncultured bacterium
TGACCCACATTATTGACGTGCTGCGCGGTTCGAAGAAGCAGAAAGTGCTGGATTTAGGCCATGATCGCCTCTCTACCTATGGCATTGGCAAAGATCGCTCCGTAGAAGCCTGGCGACTGCTGGGGCGATCGCTCCTGCACCAGCGGCTAGTGGATGAAACCACCGACGGCTATCCAGTGCTTAAGCTCAATGCCGCAAGCTGGCAGGTGCTCCGCAAGCAATTGCCTGTACAGGTGGCGGTTCCTATGGATTTGGCCCCGTCTCAGGTTGACCAAGCTGCCCTGGAGGAATCGCCTGAAGCGGCGCTGTTGCTAACAGAGCTAAAGCGCCTCCGCAAGCGCCTGGCGGATCAGCAAAGTGTGCCGCCCTACGTAGTGTTTCACGAATCGACCCTGCGCCAAATGGCTCAAACCCGGCCCCAAACCCTGGAGGACTTTGGTCGCCTATCGGGAGTGGGGAGTCGTAAGTTAGACCAGTATGGTGAGCCGTTTCTGGCGGTGATTCGTCAATTTTGCGCTGACCATGGCCTAGCGTCCAAGCCTCTGCCTAAAAGCCAACCCGTTCGAGTGCGGAGCCAAACGCCAGGAGATACCCACCGTTTCACCCTACAGCTTCACCATCAGGGTCTTTCAATTGAAGAGATTGCCTTTCAGCGAGGGCTGAAACCGACTACGATTACTTCACATCTGGAACAGTTGATTGGTTGTGGTGAGCCCGTTGACCTGGCTCGCCTGGTGCCCGCAAACCGACAGCAAACTATTCTGAGCGCAATCCAAGAGACAGATAATCTTTCCCTGACGGATTTGCGAGAACGACTGGGTCAAACCTACGAATTTGACGAGATTCGGTTAGTGCGGGCGGCCTGGCAAGCCCAGCAAATCGCTAAAGCGAATGGGTAGCCTTAAATCCTTGGTCAGAGTACTGTTAGATCAACGACTTACTGATTGGCCGATCACGCTAATGCCTAGAAAAGACCAAGGCTGGATCACGTTTCAAGCGTCTGCGGAAGAGCGTGACATCCTAGAAACCTACTGTCAGCAAACCCGTCGTTCTAAAACAGAGGTTTTACGGGAATTAGTAAGAAATTTGGGGGGATCACAAGCCTTACCGCCGACAAGCAAGCCTGGCGATACCCCTGTCTCTCAGGACAATAGAAATGCATCAGGCGAAGTAGGCTCTTTCCAGGTTAGTGCCAGAAATTTGTTTAGAGGTAGCATCAGTAAGCTCCATAAAGATGGAGTTAACACTGAAGTCACCTTAAACATTGCCCCCAATATAGATATGATCTCAGTTATTACCACCTCTTCTGCTCAACGCCTTGGGCTGAAGGTTGGTAAGGTCGTTTACGCCATGATCAAGTCGAGTAATGTGATGATTGTTGTCAGCGAGTCGTTAGGGTTAAAAACCGCTAACCCGCCATCATAATTAGTCGTGTCGGCGACAATTGCACATGCCAGGGAAAAGGATTGTCCTTAATGGTTTGCCATTTTTCTTGAAAGACTTCGGCTTGCAGATGATAGTCTTGAAAACCTTCTGGTTTAGAATTCAATTTTAGAAATACGCTGATCCGGTGGGGTGTTTCGCTGGTAGATGCAAGCCAGCACGGAAAAACATTACTTTTCTGCGAGTCAAAATGGGGTAAAAATGTGATTTGATGGGCGCGAATGCCAATGTCCGATAACTTTTCAGGAATGGCTTCAATCACATTTAGGGTGATTCCCCAATCCAGGGCATCTACTCTATGTTTAGCCGTAGCTACAGCTCGAGAGAAGTTTTTGCAGCCCGTTAATTGAGCAACTCGAACTGTTTTAGGGCGCTCAAAAATGCGGTATTTACTATCAAATGCAATGGGCCTTCCGGCGGACATAACTATCAGATTTTGGCAGACTCGATAGGCTTCTTCTAAATTATGGGTGACAAACAAAGTCACCCCAGAGTAATGAGCCAGAGTTTCTATTAACTGGCGCTCCATTTGATTTCGGAGATGGGTATCTAGAGCCGAAAAGGGCTCGTCAAGCAGTAGGGCTTCGGGCTCAGTAGCTAAGGCTCTAGCCAGGGCTACTCGCTGCTGTTGTCCGCCAGAGAGTTGATGGGGATAGCGCTCACCCATGCCCTGCAACTTCACCAGGGCCAGTTGTTGGTTAACTCGTTGAAGTCGCAACGCCTTCGGCCAATTCTGTAGCCCAAAGGCAATATTCTGAGCTATGGTCAGGTGGGGAAATAGCGCATAGTTTTGAAAGACTAAGCTCACTTTTCGCTGATGGCTGGGCAGATTGATCCCGGCCTCGGCATCAAATAGTGTCTGCCCGTTCAGCACAATGCGTCCACTGCTGGGGGTTTCCACGCCGGCGATGCAGCGCAGAGTCATACTTTTGCCAGAGCCCGATCCGCCCAAAATGCCTAAGGTTTCCTGCTCAGTTGTAAAGGTAGTAGCCAGAGTGAAGTTAGGGAGCCGTTTTTTAATGTCAACAAGCAATCCCACCTGGGCCAGAGGAACCATAGACGGGTGCCTGGATATGTCTGGGTAGGATAGGGTATCTTGCTGTCTCCCGGTCGTAGGATCTTCTATTTCAAGCAGTCTTAGATTGCCATTAACCCGCTGCTCGTAGCGTTTTTGCCAGAGATTAACGGCCATTAAGCTCGACAGCGAAATTGCCATAATTGCTATCACCCATAGCCAGGCTTCCTGGGTAGCTCCGGCTTCGACCGCAAAGTAAATGGCCATGGGAATAGTCTGTGTTTGACCGGGAATGTTACCGGCCAGCATCAGGGTGGCTCCAAATTCGCCTAGGGCTCTGGCAAAGGCCAGGGTGGTACCGGCTAAGATGCCAGGAATTGAGAGGGGCAACAGCACCCGCCAAAAGATGCGCCCTCTGGAGGCACCCAGGGTTTGAGCCACTTGCAGTAAATGGCTGTCTACCTGTTCAAACGCCCCCAGAGCAGTTTTGTACATGAGGGGAAAAGCCACTACGGTCGCGGCAATTACCGCAGCATACCAGGTGAAAATGACGCTGAAATCAAACCAGGCTATGAGTTGACCCAGTGGTCCCCGTTTACCCAACAAAACTAGCAGCAGAAACCCCACTACCGTGGGCGGCAAAATTAACGGTGAAACTAACAGCCCTTCAATTAGAGCTTTCCAACGGCCTCGGTAGCCCAACATCCAGTAGGCGGCGGCAATTCCCGCAAAAAATGTGACGACAGTGGCCAGCCCTGCCGTTTTAAGGGAGATCCACAGTGGAGACATATCAGCCGTCATGGAAAGCAAAAAGACAAGGGAAAGGAAACCGTTCACCTTCTGGAAAAGGCGGGGGCATCATAGCCGAAATTAAGACGCTATGCCGAAGCCATAGGCTCTAAAAACGGCCTGGGCCTGAGGGCGGCTTAAAAACTGAGCGTAGGTGCGAGCGGCGGATTGATTGCGGCTAGCGGCCACAATTGCTAGCGGGTAGACGATAGGTGAATGCATGTTTTCCGAGGCCGTGGCAACCTGGGTAACCTGGTTGGAAATTTTGGCATCGGTTTTGTAGACAACCCCAGCATCGGCGTTACCACTTTCGACAGTGGCCAACACATTACGCACGGAATTACCAAATACAACCTTGGGTTGCAAATCCTCCCAAAGGTTAAGGTAGCTAAACACCTCTTCTGTATACTGTCCAACTGGTACACTGCGAGGCTCGCCCAGAGAAATTTTTGCCACTTGGGGATGAGATAACTGGCTAAAGTTTGTCAGGTTAAGGGTAGAATTGCGAGGCACCACCAACACCAGGCTATTCGTTAACAGGTCACGCCGGGTATCGCCTAGAATCAGATTTTTTTCTTGAAGGGCATCCATTTGCTTAGAAGCCGCCGCAATGAAGAGATCGACCGGGGCACCCTGCTCAATTTGCCGTTGCAATGATCCAGAGGCTGCAAAGCTATAGTCCACGCTAATGCCTGGATTAGCGCCCTCAAACAGCGCATCAATATCTTGCAGAGCATCTTGTAGGCTAGCGGCAGCAGCAATCACTAGGGGACTAGCAGAACTGCTGCTTTGAGGCGATAGTACGCCGCCAATGCCCAGGAGAATTGCCAGCACCATGGTCAGCAAACCACTTAAAACGATAAGGGTACGTCTTCGTATCATGGCTCTTGGAGTTTGAAAGAAACTCTCATTCACAGGTGCCACTCAACCGTCGTCGGCACCCAGGACGTTCAACTCTATCGAGAGAGTACCAACCCAGACCAACTTTTTTGGTATTCAATGATTCTAAATACCAGGATGCCGCGCCTGGCATTGAGTCTTTTAGGAGACCACGACCCCCAGCCCGAACTAGTCAAGACCGGAGCAATCAACGGCTCGACTAATGCAGGCCAGACGATTTGACCAGGCCGCTAGCCGAGTTGCTTAAGCCAGAAATTGACTGTGACTAGGGGACTCGCAAGAAAATAAGGTACCGACTGCCATCTTCCCTATTGGTGCATTGCCTCGCGAATGCACCCTACGCTAACTGTGACTAGCCTTAATCAGGCTCTGCCAAACTCAGGGCAAACCAGGCTGTGAACAAGGTGAGGATGCCCGCAATCCAAAATGGGAAGGAATAACTGATACTGACCAAAAGCCCCGCTGTAGCTGGCCCCAGTGCATTGGAAATACTCAAGTAGGAGGCATTTAGCCCCAACACTTCGCCCTGTTCCCGCGGGCCACTTTTCAGGGAAAGCAGTGCATCGATTAGCGGCATGGGAAAGGAGTTAATGGCGCTGAAGATGACTGCTATCAGCCCAAAGGCCACGATGTTGGGGAAGGTCGGCATGATCAAAAACAGGGCTCCCCGGGCGGCCAGGGTAGCGGCCAGAATGGTGACCAGGGGAAAGCGCCGACGCAATGGGTCTAGGGCAAATACCTGGGTAGCAAAGCCAATTATCCCAAAGACTGCAAACATAATGGCCAAATTACGGGCATTTTGGCCCAGCACCTTCAGAAAGAATGGCTGAAAGGCAAAGGTAAAAATTGTAAAGGTAAAGCCGCTAAAGAAGGTCAGCCAGAAGATCCGGCCAAAGCGCGGATCATGAATAGATTTAGCGATCCGCCCCAGCCCAAAGTCCTGCCAGGTGATCTGCAATTTTTCGCAGCAGTTTTCCAGGGTTTCGGGCAGGAGGAAGAGGCATAGTAGCGTGGCCAGCAGGGCGATCGCCGCTGACAGCAAAAAGCCCATACCCAGGTTGGTAAATCCTGGCAGCGGCGGCACCAACTGGGCTGCATAGCTAAGCGGTGGCCCAGCCACAAACCCCAGCCGAAACAGCGCGCCAAAAATGCCGTAGGCTTTGGGTCGCTGCTCTGGGGTGGTAATGTCCCCCACAATGGCCTGGGCAATGGAGGTATTGCCGCCGGTAATACCGTCTAGCAGGCGAGCGGTAAAGAGTACCCAGGCCACGGTGGCCAAGCCCGCCATCAGGTTAGCCGCTACCGTGCCCAGCAAGCTGACAATGAGCAGCGGTTTGCGCCCCACCCGGTCAGACAGGCGGCCTAGGATAGGAGTGCCGATAAACTGGGCGATGGCGTAGGCCGTTGTTAGCAAACTGGCCTGAAAATCGCTGAGGCCAAACTGAACCGCGTAGGGATAGATGAGGGGGATAATCATCGTAAACCCGACCGCATTGACAAAGGCTACCAGGGCCGCAATCCAAAAGCGCAGGGGCAAGCGAGCGGCATTGTCAGCGGCCATAGGGAAGCGATGCCTGATGAAGGGAAAATGACTTATTCAATGGGAGCGTTTAGATACACCACCATTTCATACACTGAAATATCCAATAGCGCCAGGTTGGGATCGTTACCAGAAAACAACCCATCTCCCAGAACCGCCTGAAATGCCTCTGGATGTTCGGCAA
>CAYUBC010000021.1:0-16933 GCA_964442885.1 uncultured bacterium
CAGAATTAGCGTCGGCTCGGAGTCTTTCGTCAACCAGCGCTAACGTGCGCGCCACAATGACCGCTACGTCCTCCTCAGCCTCGACTACAACCCGCACATCCGCCTGGGCGTAGAGGGGATGGCGTTGGCTCAGTAGATGGCTGAGGGTGGCCTGCCAATCTGGCGTTTGTAGCAGGGGGCGGCCCTCATCCCCGGTCAGGCGTTGCTGTAGGGTGGGCAGGGCCACATCCAGCCAGACCACAATGCCGTGGTGCAGATAGCTCCAGTTCTGGCGCTGGGTAACAATGCCCCCGCCCGTGGCAACCACCAGCCGCTGATAGGCCGATAGCTCAGCCAGTACTTCGGTTTCGAGCTGGCGAAAGGCGGCCTCACCCTGCTGCTGAAAAATATCGGGAATGGCTTGCCCCGTAGCCTTTTCGAGCACGGTATCGGTATCGAAGAACTGGTATCCCAAGGCCTGGGCCAGGGCCGCGCCAGTGCTACTTTTACCGGCTCCCATCATGCCGATGAGGTAGAGGTTGGTGCCCTGGAGTCGGTGGGTGAGGGTCATGGAGGGTGGGAAAGTGATGGGGTGGGAGGGGGATGGGGTGGGGAGTTAGGGGGTGGACGGATCGGGACTGGGGGGATTGTAGGGAGGGATGATGACTCGATAGTCAGCATCAACAACGTTAGCGTCGTCTAGGGGTTCAAAATCGTCGTCGTTGGGGTCTGGGGCCGAGGTGTCATACTCCTCGGCGGAGAGGCTTTGAGGGGCATTCCCAAGGTCGGCCTCAGCGGCAAACTCGTCGTCGGGAGACTCATCGGCAGGGGCATAGATGTTGTCGGTTTGCCCTGCACTGGCCCGGTCTTGGTAGCTATAGGAATAAATGGAGCCATCCCGGTAGACCTGGGTGGGCGATTGGCGCGCTTCAAAGTCGCGGGGCGGCGGGGTAGGAGCCTGGGATGGTTCGAGGTCATCCCAACCCTGGTTGAGTTCATCCAGGCTATCTTCCACTGGGCTAACGCCAGGGGCACGGTAGGAACGGCGCTCTAAGTCTCCCCAATCTTCGGCAATCTCGCGCAGAGACTCGTTGGCCTGCTGGCTGGGGTCGGCTTTGGGTTGGCCACCAAACCAGCTAGAGGCTCGTCTGGCGGCGGGTTCGGCCTCTGGTCTGGGGGTCTGGCTAAGGGTTTCCCAGTCGTTCCACTGGGCGGGGGATTGCAGATTAGTCCAGGCTTGCCACTCGCCGCCGGGCTCAGGGGCAGAGCGGGGCGGGGCAGAGCGCGGTGCAGAGGAGCGGCGGTAATCGGCACTGGCCGATCGCGGTGAGGTGGAGGTGTCTGCTGCTGCATCGCTGGCGCTAGTGCTGGGCGACGCCGGTTCATAAAATGCTTGAGGCTCATACTTGTAACGACGACTGCCTGACCCACCCCGGCCAATGGTGCCGAGCAACGCCATCAGCACTAGCGTGGTTAGGGCTCCCAGACCAATGGCGGCGGCCATCCAAACGCCCAGTGGCAGGGCCAGAGTACGGCCTCCTAAAAGCACCAGCGGCAGGGTTGGGGCCAGGTTCTGCACCACCAGTACTACTACGGCTCCCAATACCAGCAGTACCACGGCAAGGCGGGTTGTAGCCATAGGTCGAGTCCTCAGGGTTCGTCTACAGGGGCCTTGCCCATCCTATCGTGACTTGTGGAGTCACGGCTGAGGGGACGGTGGATTAGGCTGGGGAGACTCATGGGGTAAGTGGCCCTGCCAGCGAGTCAGGGGCACACAGTCAATATCAAGCTGGTCAAGGGCGCGAGCTACGACAAAATCCACCAAATCCTCAATGGTTTGCGGCTGGTGGTACCAGGCTGGAATGGCCGGTACGATGCGGGCTCCCGCTTCCGCCAGGGTCGTGAGGTTGCGCAGGTGAATGAGGCTAAAGGGAGTCTCGCGGGGCACAATCACCAGTTTGCGGCCTTCCTTGAGTTGCACGTCTGCGGCCCGCTCCAGCAGGTCAGAACTCATCCCTGCCGCCAGTCGGGCTACCGTGCTCATGCTACAGGGAATCACCACCATCCCCGCCGTGCGAAAGGAGCCACTGGCAATGGAGGCCCCCACATCTCCCCAGGGGTGGCAGCGCAGTTTGCCAGCGGTGTCTACCCCTGCCTGCTGCCGCCAAAACGCCTCCTGCCGCACCGGGTCAAGGGGCATGGCAATTCCCAACTCTGCCTGCCAGACCATCTGGGATGCTTTGGAGGCCACCAGGTCTACTACTCCATCGGCATTCAGCACGTGCTTGAGGGTGCGCACGGCGTAGATTAACCCCGAGGCTCCAGTCACGCCCACAATTAAGGGACGAATAGAGTTATTCACTTTCATCGTTGGTCAACTCGTCGCCCAGGGGGTCGCCATTCTCCTCGTCGCTGTAGCCGTTGGGTTCGTCGTCGGGCACCTGGCTACCCCCGCCTACTGCCACCAGGTCAATTTGCTGGCGATAGTAGTCTACGCTTTTCACCTGGACATCCACCTTGTCGCCCAGGCGGTACTGCTGGCGATTCTTACGCCCCACCAGCTTTTGTTGACGGGCGCGATACTCGTACCAATCGTCCTTGAGGGAGCTAACGTGTACTAGCCCTTCCACTAGCAGTTCCTCAATTTCAACGAAAAAGCCGTAGGACTGGACGCCGGTAATCAGCCCGTGGAAGATTTCGCCGGTGTGCGATCGCATAAACTCGGCCTTCTTCAACCCCTCTAGGTCAGACTCGGCTTCCTGGGCCAGGCGCTCGCGCTCGGTCAGGTGGATGGTCAGGCGGGGCAGGTCATCCTCTAGCTCGTGCTGAATTTCGGGTGGCAGCACGTTCCAGTTGACCTGGCCGTGGCAGGAGCTATGGTGCAGGTTGACCCGGTCTTTGGAGCGGGTGGAGCGGCGGTCTCGGCCTGACTCAAACACCGCGTGGAGAATGCGATGCACCATTAAGTCGGCGTAGCGCCGGGAGGGGGAGGTAAAGTGGGTGTAGCCATCGGCCAGGGCCAGGCCAAAGTGCAGGTCGGAATGGGTGCTGTAGAAGGCTGGCTGAATGGTTTCTAGCAGTAGGTAAGTGAGGATTTTCTCAGCACCGGAGGCGGCAAATTGCTCCACAAACCGCTGATAGTCCTTAGGCTGGGGCGTTTCCTCGTCAGCCAGGGTGAGCTGAATCTCCATGTTTTCAGCCAGCTTAGTGAGTTCCTGCACATCGGCCACATCGGGAGCCCGGTGCAGCCGATAGATAGCGGGCACAGCCAGCGCCTTAAGGTGCTGGGCCACCAGTTGATTGGCCAGCAGCATGCATTCCGTTACCAGCGGGCGCGAGGTCACCACCGATGACACCACCATCACCCCCAGCAGCCCCTCGTCGTCGTACTGAAACTTGGGTGAACGATAGTGGGCCAGGGGCTCCTCTGCGTCGGCAGGAAAGTCGTACTCCGGCAGGTTCAGCTCAAAGGAGCCCCGATGGAGCCGCTGGCGCTTGATCGCCTGGCTCAGGTAGAGCAGGTTATCCAACAGGTCGTAAATGGGGGCCAGGGCTTTCACAGCTTTGGGTTTAAGGCCCAGGCTTTCGATGACATCGGGATTATCTCGCTCCAGAACAGCCTGGGCTTCCTGGTACGTGATGTGGTGGTCAACATTCACCACCGAGGGCTGAATTTCGTACTCCAGAATATGGCCGGTGTCATCCAGGGTGACTAATACCGACAGCGTTAGGCGATCCTTACCCACCTCCAGAGAGCCCAGCGTGCCGGACAGAGGCGGCGGCAGCATGGGAATGACATCATCTCCCAGATAGACCGAGGTACCGCGCCGGGCTGCATCCTGGTCGATGGGAGAATGGGCCGGAACGTACCTGGTAATATCCGAGATATGGATGCCCAGCCGCCAGTGGCCTGCCTCGGTCTTTTCCAGCGTCAGGGCGTCGTCAATGACCAGGGCTTTGGGGCCGTCAATGGCAATGGTTAGCACCTCGCGCAGGTCAACCCGGCCACTAATTTCAGATTTGCGCACCCGGTTCGGCAAGTCCTGGGCCGCCGCCAGCACCGCCTCCGGAAACTCTCTGGGTAAGTCGTGCTTGCAGTAAACAATGTCGATATCTGAGGCTGTTTCGGCATCGCTGCCGAGCACTTGCGCCACCTTACCCTGGGGCGGATTTTGACCCAGGGGGTAGCGCACAATTTTGACGTGGGCGAGTTGGTCTACAGTCGCCTGGAGGTCGGTGCCGTTGGCTAGCAGCGACAGCTCAAACAGCAGTCGGTCGTCTAGCGGCACGGCCCGGTAGTCGTCGTTTTCTTGCTTGACCCTGGCCAGCACTGAGGCATTGGCCCGCTCTAAAATCAGCTGCACCTCCCCCTCTGGGCTACGGCGACCGCTGCCTTCTTTGATGACTTTAACCAGCACGCGATCGCCATTCCAGGCGGTATTTAAATGACTTTCGCGAACGTAGATATCGTCTGCACCTTCCTCGTCTTGAATGGCAAAGCAAAAGCCTTTACTGGAACAGCGCAGCTTGCCTTCAATCACATCTTCTGGCACGTCACGACGATACTTGCCGCGCTCCTTCACCAAGACTCCAATACGTTCCAGAGCATCCACGGCAATTTGCAGATCTCTCTGGCTGGTTTCGGTGGTGCAGTGTAGCTTCTTCTCCAGGTTTTTTAGCGTTAGGGTTTTGTCTTTAGCAAAACTGGCTAACAGTGCCGCGATCGAAAATTCCATGTAGCGACTCATTCCTAAGTTTTGTTCGTGCTGTGGCGGATAGGTAGCCGTTGGTTAACAGTGAGCTCCAGAAGCAAGTCACTGAACTTGGCATAGGGCGATCAAAGTCATAGATCATTGCCCATGCAGACTAAGGATACTGCGGACAACAGAAATGACCAACAGACCGCACCCAATACAGTCTCTCAATAAATGGGACTCTGTCAAAGGGTTTTGTCAATAGTAGGTAACGTTTTGAAAAAAACTGGCCAATCTGCCCACTTAAGAACGCTCCCCCGTCACAATATAAACAACTCGGCGGCCAATGTTGGTGGCGTGGTCAGCAATTCGTTCCATATAGCGAATGGCCAGCACCAGTAGAACGGTGGGCTCTACCGAACCTGCAATATTAGTCTGGTGGGCCAACAGGTCATAGAGTTCCTCATAGTCAGTGTCTACGACATCGTCCTTGCATTTAATCTCCAATCCTGACTGGGCATCCAAATCTGAAAGAGACAGTAGACACATGGCCACCATCGAGCGGCAGCGATCCAGCATAGTCTGCACCCGCGCCATCAGGGGGTGCACCGGGTAAGGAAATAGCTTAATCGCGACCTCACCCAGATCCTTGCTGTAATCGCCAATGCGTTCCAGGTCGCGCACCATTTGCATAAATGCCCCTACCCGCCGCAGGTCTTCATCGGCGGGGGTTTGCAGGGTAAATAAATGCATACAGTCCAGCTCAATTTGGCGATAGAACTGATCTATCTGCTTGTCGTGGTGGCTGAGGCGCTGGGCGGCCTCCAGGTTGCGATCGCACAGCGCTTCCCGGGCCAGCACACAGGACTGCTCTACCAGCGCCCCCATCCGCAACAAATCTCGCTGCACCCGCAATAGTTGTCGTTCAAATTCGCTACGGAGGGGTTGCGTTGTGTTCACAGCACTTTCGCTAGCTAGGGGGGCATGGTGACAATCACATCAGATCGGGTGCTCAGGTTATGAGCATAGCGTAAATGGCTAAAGCAAATACCCGACAACAACGGCGAGGGGAAAGTAGGCGCTGGGGTCGGGGTATCGATCTCCGTTCTTCTGGACTATTAAACTCTGTAACAGTTATCGCCATCGCTGCTCTTCCTAGGGCCGCCTTGGTTAACAATCAGGTCTAGGCTGCTTACTACTAGCTGTTTTAATCACGAGAGGAATAGTTCTATGGCTCTTTCAGATACGCAGATCTTTTTCGCCCTAGCCCTTGCACTCGTACCGGGTATTTTGGCATTTCGCCTATCCACAGAGCTTTATAAGTAGGTTAAGTTCTGCCCGCCAACAGTGTTGATGGCGTTGTTGAGTCGCCTTTACTGCTTTTGTAGTGCCAGTTTCAGCCACTGCGCGTTGCCAAATTATGAGGCCCGGTCAGGGAAACCTGACCGGGCCTTTTCTAGATGGCAGCCGCTAGCCCTTTAGCACTAATGAATCGCCAACACGGTTTCTCTTCCCTCTTCCCTCTTCCCTCTTCCTCACCGCTGAGCCGCCACCTGAAGCTGAGCCAGCACCGTACCCTGGTAGTAGTAAGCCAAAATTTGCGGGTAGGCATAGCCCTGCAAAGCCAGCCCACGGGCTCCCCACTGGCTCATGCCCAGACCGTGGCCATAGCCGCGTCCGTCTACTCGAATGGTGTCGCCCTGGATGGCGATGGAAAAGAGCGTGCTGCGTAAGCCCAACGCCTGACGCAGTTCATTGCCGGTTAGGGTGCGGCTACCCCCGCTGCCCTGGAGCCGGATGGACACCACCCGCCCTCTGGGTGTAGCGCGCTCTGTAGCAACCGAGACCAGGCGGCCAATGCCGGTAACTCGCTGCTCAAACTGGCTGGTAGAGAAGGTTTCTGACCAGCTAAAAACCGGGGCGGCTTGGTCGAAGTCGGGCACGCTACGCAGGTAGGGCACCGGGCGCTGCCAGACATCCTCCACGTTTTCGGTTTGGCCCCCTGAGGAGGAGTGAAACACGGCTTCAATGATTCGCCCGCCGTGGGTCAGCACTTGCCCCTGGGTAGCGTTAACAGCGGCAATGGTAGTAGGAGCCTCACTGGCTAGCCCTTTATAGACCTGATGGGCGGTGGTAGTGCCCATGTCATAGAGTTGGCTGGCGCTGCGATCGCGGCGATACAACGCAAAGGAGCGAGCCGCCACCGCCTGGGCTTTGAGCGCCTCCTGGGGCCAACTGGCAGGCATTTCTGCCCCTAGTACGCTGTAGAGGTAAGCCTCCAAATCCACCCAGTTAACGGCGGTGACTTTGCCCTCTACGGGCATTACCAGTACCCGCCCCCGGTACCAGGTGTTGTTGATGAAAATGTGCCCGCCACTGGCTGGCTCCACCCAAAAGGCCTGCCCTCGCCAGTCGGCCAGGCGCAGCGCTCCGCCCTCGGTGGTTACCGTTACCGAGCGACCCTGGGGAATTTGGCCAATCCCCTGGCCGGCACTGTTTTTGACAATGGCTGTGGTAGAACTCCCCAGCGCTACGCGATCTAACCGATCAGCGACGGCTACTCGCATTTCTACTGCGGCCTGCACCGGCAGCGCTACAATCCACCACAGTAAAGAAAGGCCAAGGCTGTACTTAAAGAGAGTGAGAAAACGGCTCAGCAAAAGCCCTGAAACGGGGCGCTTGAGGGGCTGGGTCATAGACTTAGGCTAGGAATAAACAAACCAAGAACCACCGGGCCAGATAATTTTACCCAGCCTCAAGACAAACGCCTTCAACCTTACCATTGCTGGTGGAATCTGGCGCTAGAAATCAGTGATTGCTTGCTTTGGCCAGCGTAGCTAACCAAACAGCAGGGGCATGGGGCTGACTGTGCCACTGTTTGTTCTGCCCGGTTGGCCCCGCCGCAGATAGCCTGCCAATGGGCAGGTCGGCGGCCACCGCAAAACCTCGCCATCCGCAGTACGGTTCTACCCACCCAGGCGCAAAATCAGTCTTGTTACCTTAGGTTTAGTCCTACACTACTTAGACAGCACATATTAAAGCAGCACGTATTAAACAGTACGCATTTTCAAGTCCGTCTTTGCAGGCTTGCTACAGAACAAGCGCTCCCATAGGACTTGGCTCGTTCAGGCCACTCCATTCACTAACGCCAGTAAAGCGAGGTATTCACTGTGAGCAACTCTTCCGGTAAATCATCAGAGCTCTTCAACGGCTTCAAGCAGCCTGAGCAAAGCAACTCGCTAATGCAGTATGTTCATGCCATGGGCCCTGAAACCATTGCGCAGTTGTCCAATCCCTCCTCCGCCGATGTGCAGCAGATGATGGAGAACAACATCATTGGCTTGCTGGGCGGCTTACCCTCTCAACACTTTGATATCGAAATCACGACTAACCGCGAAAGCCTGGGGCGTCTGCTGGCGTCTGCTATGATGAGCGGGTACTTTCTGCGGGGCGCTGAGCAGCGTATGGCGATGGAACATTCCCTGCTATTTGCTGAAACCGCCCCAGAGTCTGAGTGAGCCAGCCCTCTGCTAATTCCAACCCGGGCTATGTCCAAGACGGGGAAGGCACTTACCTGGCCCCAGCCCTTAACCATCATCAACAACGGAGTACTCCGGCCTGGTCCATCTCGGACTGGCCGGATTTTCTTGTGCAGCGGTTGCGTCTCCAGTTGCTGACCTGGTATGCCCAGGCGGGTCGTCAACTCCCCTGGCGCAACATTGACGACGCCTACGCCATTTGGGTGTCGGAAATTATGCTGCAGCAAACCCAGGTTAAAACCGTGCAACCCTACTACAGCCGCTGGCTGGCTGAGTTCCCTACGGTGGCAGCGCTGGCGACGGCAGAGTTGCAAACCGTGCTTAAGGCCTGGGAGGGCCTGGGCTACTATGCCCGCGCCCGCAACCTGCACCAGGCGGCCCAGCGCCTGGTAGCCGAACACGGCGGGCAAATTCCCCAGGATTTTGCCCAGTTGACTGCTTTGCCCGGCATTGGGCGCACTACGGCGGGGGGGATTCTGAGTTCTGCCTTTAACCAGCCCTACGCCATTTTGGATGGCAATGTTAAACGGGTCTTGGCCCGGCTAACGGCGTTGGAGGTTCCACCCGCTAAAGCCCTGACCGCCCTGTGGCAGGTATCAGAGCGCTTGCTTGATCCTGACAACCCCCGCGATTTTAACCAGGCGCTGATGGATTTGGGTGCAACCCTCTGCACTCGCCGCCAGCCCGACTGCTCCCACTGCCCCTGGCGGGTTCACTGCCGGGCCTATAATCTGAATGTTCAGTCGGAGATTCCCATGGCAGAACCCAAAGGGCCACTACCCCACAAGCAAATTGGCGTCGCGGTGATCTGGAACGACCAGCACCAAATTCTTATTGATCGCCGCAAGCAGGAGGGATTGCTGGGGGGGCTGTGGGAGTTTCCGGGCGGGAAAATTGAGCCCAACGAGACCGTAGAAGACTGCATTCGCCGCGAAATCTTAGAAGAGCTGGGGATTCACATCGAGGTGGGTAAGCCACTCTGCACGGTTACCCACGCCTACTCTCACTTCAAGGTCACCCTCAATGTCCACCACTGCACTTATATCAGCGGCGAGCCCCAACCCATCGAGTGCGATGAAATTCGCTGGGTAACGCTGGACGCCCTGGAGAAATATCCCTTTCCAAAGGCCAATATTCAAATTATTGAAGCACTGCAGCAGGACTGGGCCATCAACCCCAGGGGCTGACCCCAGCACCCAAGACCTTTGGCAGCTTGGGTTAAGCCAGGCTGGCTACAGCCCTAGAATCTAGGCGCTAAAAGCCAGGAGTACTGTGATGAGTGGCTTCTGGCTCCTAATGCCGCAGTTTGCGATAAACGCCTGTCCGCCTTGAGGTAGATCGCCTCAAACTGGGCGCAATTGAGCTGACAAGAAATGTATTGACACACAAAATTTATGTATGTATTATTGATTTTATAAACAATCAGGGCTGAATTTAAGCGCATCAATCATAACTCCAAAGGAGGTGACTATGGTGTGGTTTGGTATGACTCCTGATCCATTCAATCGGCCTAATCCAGGCCAGCCCTATCCACCCTCGGTGGATGCCCATCTTAAACAACGAGGTACAGTAACCGAGATCATTCGCCCCGGTAAACGGGGTCGAGTGGCGTTTCAGTCTACCACCTGGTTTGCTTTCTGCCAGTATCAGGTGGTGCTGATGCCGGGTATGCCCGTCTGTGTGGTAGACCAGTACAACGCCACCACGCTGCTGGTTGAACCGGTGCCGTTGCTCAATGCTCCATTTCTATTCTCAGACGAGGCGGTTTAGCCTCAGCGAACTAAACCCAAGGAAGGAGAAGATGATGCAACGTCAATGGTCTGGTCTACTTAGCAAGCGCTGGCTCGCCCACCGCCTGACAAGGATGGCCAAACCTCCTGGATACTGGGTAAAGGCCAGAAAGCGTGATGGGGAGTGTGGCAGTACAGCTAAGCCTTATTTTGTTAGCCTGTCTAGAGTTTCAGAGTCTTCTCTGGCATCTTTGGACAGGTTTTTCAGTCTGTGCTTTTACACACAAAAGAATCAAAATTTGTGTTAATAAGCCCCATAGAAACCATAAAGATTATGTGTTTATTCCGAAAGTTATTTGATTTGCCCTGTATTACTCGGTAGAGTGATGGGGCTCAGGTATGGGTAAAATTCCACAACCAGCGTTGTGTTCCCTCCCTAAACTCGCTGCCTTACCCTTGCTTCGCCTGAGCCCCGTTTCCGTCTTTGCTGCACACCTTGAGAAGGAGATCTAACCCAATGCCCAACGCTACTAGCAACACCTCTGAAGCTCAGCTAGCTCAGAAACGCAAACGGCTAAACCTTGATCTAGCCCCTGCCGCCTATGACCTGCTCCAGCAGTTGGCAGCAGAATCCGGCAAAAACATGGCTGATGTCCTGCGCACGGGCCTGGCTCTCTACGGCATTGCCCAAGAGGAAATGAAGAAGGGCAGACGCCTGGGCATCGTCAAAGATGACAAGGTAATTAAAGAAATCGTGCTGCCATAAAACCCTGATTCCCAGATTGAGCTTTGGGGGCCGACTCTGGTTCTCTGACCCAGCCTGGAAACTAGAGTCGGCAAAACTTAGATGCGGCGTAGCAGGCTCACCCCGTGGGTATCGGTACCGCAGGTGGTCAGCAACCCGTGCCGCTGGGCCAGGGCAGTAATGGCGGGAGTGTGGCGGGGACAGGGCTGCCACTCGTTAGGGTTGCTGTAGGCATAGTAGGTTTCTACACCGTCGATGCCAAGGTCGACCGCGTGGGGGATCAGCGTTTCAGCAGGGAGGCGATATCGAGCCGGGTGGGCCAGCACCGCTAGACCACCCGCTTCCCGGATAGCGTTGATAACAGCACTCGCCACTTTTGCCATGGACTTGGGGGCAGAGCCTTGCAAGTAGGGGAGAATTGCTTTGTGGCTAGGCTCAAAGCCGTATCCCAATATATGAACCTCGGTGTCGGCCAGCAACGCGGTAATCTCTACGCCGGTGAATAGGCGAGGAATCACACTGCCGGCTTGGTCTGAAGGCTGTCGCTGGTTGAGGGAGGTTGGATGCCGCCAATGCCAATCTTCTAACCAGAGCTTGGCCTGATAGAACCCCTCCAGGGTGTGGTGGTCGGTAATGGCAAAGGCGCTTAAACCAATGGCAAAGGCTTGCTCCATTAGCGCTGCTGGAGTCAGCTTGCCATCGGAACACACCGTGTGCATGTGAAAGTTGTAGGTGTGCGGGCAACTGGCAGCATCTACAGAGTCAAAGATTTGCCTCAGTATTTGAGCATCGCCTGCCATCCCACGCTGAGCTACAGAGGTGAGGTCTGACGCGACAACCATGAGTCCTTCGGCCCAATTGGCTTACTTAACTTAATATAACGCTAATGTGAAGATTATAAAAAATTGATCGCTTAACGTATTCAGCACGGAAACGCTGTGTACACTGCTTTTTTCCTGGTCGAAATCTCCCCAATTGGCTAGCATCAAACCAGTCCCCCGCCGCTGAATAGCCGCTGCCAAACCGTTGGTGAATCAGAGTTTGTTAGGGCATGGAGCCGTTGAATTCTCACCCTGATCCTCTCCCTCTTTCTGCACTAGCGTGTGTTTGGCAACGCCCTCCCACTCTAGACGCTGACCCTGTGGTTCGAGCCAGTCAATACTTTCAGGTTGTGCGTCAACTAGCGCCGCAAGCTGACTGGATAGCGATGGCCAATGCCGAAGACCAGTATTTGGCTGTTCTCACCTGGGTGGGTCGTCACATTCATCACCTTAATCTGCAACTGGCGGCCATTTTGGCGGACGTGCTGAACTGCTTTCAACCCCAGTTCAGACCAATGGTGCAAATTTTTGCGGCTCCCATTGCGCCTAAGGTACAGCTTGACGGGTTTTGCAACTGGCAGGCCCAGCCTATTACCCTGGTGATTGATCCCAGCCGAGTGGTGCAGGCTGACTGGCCCCATTTAGTGGTGCATGAATTGGCCCATGCTGTGGCGTGTAGCGCTGGCCACGAAGCCAAGTTTTACCAGGCGTTATCTCACCTGTGCCTGGCTCAAGATTTGCCTCTGCCCCCGGCTAACAGTTTAGAGAGCGATGTTTTAAGGTACTGGCCACCCTGCCGCTTGCTACCTCAACCAGAGCGCTTCTGGCTGGGGGAGGCTGAATAATTCTCCCGGCGGCTCTCCCGGCCACTGCCCCAGGCTGACCATTGGATGGGAGAATAACCATGACCTCCTAGTTGCCAACGGCTATGAAACGTTTATTCATGATCTTTAGTATGGCTGTCTTGTTTTGGTGGGTGGGATGTGACCCAGCTGCGGCGGCTATTCCTGAGGATGTGCAAAAACTGCTGGAAACCAATGATTGCCCGGTCTGCATTTTGAACCAGGCCGACCTCAAGGGGGCCAACCTGCATAGCGCCAATCTTAAGATTGCCGTTTTAGTAGAGGCTGACCTGGCTGGGGCCGATCTTGGTGAAGCTAACCTGATGCTGAGCGATTTGGAGCGGGCTAATTTAACCGGCGCTAACCTGGCCCAGGCGCGCATGAATGGGGCCAATTTGTTAAACGCTCAACTCGCCAATGCCAACTTATCTGGCGCTGAAATGACCCAGGCCAATCTAGAAAATGTCGATTTGTCTGGCGCAAATCTGGAAGGGGCGATCATGCTCAGCGTTATCCTAGGGACCGCTAACTTAAAGGACGCTAATCTACAGGGGGCCAATCTACGGGGGGTTAACCGCAGTCAGGTGTTGTTCTGCAACACCATCATGCCGGATGGGGCGGTTGAAAACCGCGATTGTGCCCGGTAAATTTGCTCGATAGGCCTGCTTTACCCCCCATTCCAGACCAGGTATATCCAGACCAGACAGATCCAGACTGGACAGATCCAGACTGGACAGATCCGGGCTAGGAAACACCAGACGAGCCTAGTTGATGGTCTGGGGCTCCTGGCCGTAGGCTTGCCAGGCTAAATCTACCAGCCCATTGACAATGGCCGCCGCCACCACTGAACTCCCTTTACGGCCTTCAATGCGGACATGGGGAATGAGCGTGTTCTGTAATTGCTGTTTCAGGGTAATGGTGTTGAGGAAGCCAGCCGGAGTGCCAACGACCAGAGCAGGCCGTACTTTTTGAGCCTCAATCAAATCCACCAGGGTGGCCAGCGCTACTTCGGAGTCACCAATCACAAAAATGCCCTCTGGGTAACGCTGGGCGAGGGTTTCTATGCCCCAGGCGGTTTGGCTTTTGCCCTTTTGCGGCCGAGTCAACGCATCCATGCCGCAGTAGACCGGGTTAGCAAAGGTGGCCTGAATAGCCGGGGTAATGCCAACCTGCACCATGGGAACATCCACCACGATCGTAGTGCGGGCCGCTAACGCCGCAGCTCCCGATTGCAGCGCCTGATCCGAGAAATGGATGTGGGTAGCGTAATCAAAATCTGCCGTCGCATAGATGACCCGACGCACAATTTCGTACTCTGCTGGCGAAAACCCATGATCGCCAATTTCGTTGTCAATAATCCTTAGGCTCTCAGCATCGGTCGCGTGCCATTCCATAACAGGCGTGGGATTGAGGTTATTTCAGCCGTCTTCGGCTAAGTTTATCCAGGTCTGGGCCTTAACGCAACTGGGCGAGGATACCCCCAGCGGCTCTGGGGTATGGCAGGTGTGCCCAGCCGTCGATTTCCTGCCTAGAATGGTGGGATATTGTTTAGCATTGCTCTGGGTAAGTCGCAGGGTAGCTCCATCGTCACTGAACGGGGCTTCTGGCTTAGACCCAACTTTTTTATGGCACACACTACGTTGTTTCAGCTTTTGCAGCGCGCGATTGCGAAAGCTCAGTGGGTTAATGGTGATATTAAGGCTGATGTTAGGTCGGATTTGTCTATTGTTAGAGTAGAGGCTTCTCCTCTCTCACGACGGCAGATGCTGCGTTGTTCTGCCGTTGCCGCAGGGGTAGCAGTGGCTAAGTCTGCCATTGGATTGTCAGCTGCCCTTGGGGTGAGTAGGCCGGGGGATGCGGCTGTTGCAGCGCCAACGATTGTGGTAGTTGGGGGAGGCATAGCGGGCCTCAATGCCGCCTACCAGCTGCAAAAAGTTGGGCTCAGGGCCACGGTTTATGAAGCTAAGCCCAGAGTAGGCGGGCGCATTCAGTCGCGTCGGGGGCTGGTGATGCCAGGCTTAGTTAATGACCTGGGGGCTGCCTTTATCAACTCCGACCACCACGATATGCTGACCCTGGTCGCAGAGCTGGGGCTGGAACTTTTTGATCGTCGTACCTTGACCGAAACGTTACCGCTGCCGGAAGTCGCGTTTTATTTTCAGGGTCGCCGCCTGGAGGAAGCCGAACTGGTGGCAGCCCTGGCTCCCCTGGCTCAGCAAATTGGGCAGGATGGAGCCCGGCTGGAGGCTGAATTTGACCGCTACGCTCCGGCTCTGGATGCGCTTTCCGTGGCGGATTACCTGGATTTGCATGGGGACAAAATTCAACAGCCCTACGTGCGATCGCTGATTGCCGCCTCCATTCGCACCGAGTACGGGGTTGAGGCCAGTCAATCCTCCGCGCTGCAGCTGATCTACAACCTGCCCAGCGTGCGCAATCGCCGGGTTGAAATGCTCCAGGCCGACGAGCTCTTTATCGTTAAGGGCGGCACCGAGCAGATTCCCCGCGCCCTGGCAACTCGTTTGGGCGACCAGGTGCTCACGGGCTGGCGCTTGCAGCGGTTGGCCCATCAAGGGCGGGGGTTCCGCTTGCAGTTTAATCAGGGCACTGTAGACGCCGATTACGTGATTTTGGCCATGCCCTTTCCGGCTCTACGGCGGGTGGAGCTTGAGGTCGCTCTCCCCAGTACCCTGCGGCAGTTCATCCAGGACGGCAACCCTGGCCGTAACGAAAAACTCTTTGCCGGGTTTGCCCAGCGCTCCTGGCTAGAGGCTAACGGCTTTACCGGCGCGGCCTGGAGCGATTTGGGCTACAGCGGCGTGTGGGATGACACCCAGCGCCAGCCCGAACTACCCCAGGGCGTGCTGACCTTCTTCCTGGGTGGTCAGGAGGTAGAGCAGGCCCAATCGGCCATTCGTGACCAGGGGCAGCGGTTTATTGAGCGAATTAGCGCGTATCTCCCTGACCTGCAAGCCACCGCTGAGCACCGCTATGCGCGCACCGCCTGGGGGCAGGATCCGGACTTTGGCGGCAGCTACACCACTTTTAGCCCTGGGCAATACACCCGCTTTAAGGGGTTTCTCTACATTGAGTCAGCCGCTCCTACAGAACAGCAGCGGGTACAAGTTGGCAACCTACTATTCGCAGGCGAACAGTTCAGCGACGCTTACTACGGCTACATGAATGGGGCGGCCCAAACGGCGCGGTTGGCAGCGAGCTGGGTGGAGCAGCAGGTTTTGCACCCAGCCCTCACCAGAGCCTTTGCTTAGCCAAGACGGTGGAGCCAATCGTAAACTAGAGTCAGGATCCTCCAATCAGCACATTTTCTAGGTGAATCCGATGTCAGTTATGACGACCCTAGCGCCCTGGGTACTCCGCGATCGCATTTTCACCTGGGGCACCCGTACTTACCTGATGGGCGTACTCAACGTCACCCCCGACAGCTTTAGCGACGGCGGCCAGTTTGACACCGTGGATAGCGCCTTGGCCCAGGCTCGCTACCTGATTTATCACGGTACCGATATTCTCGATATTGGCGGCCAGTCCACCCGGCCAGGGGCTGGGTCTATTGCTAAGGAAGAAGAGTTGCAGCGGGTAATTCCGGTAATTGAAGCCATCCGGGCTGATGCCGATGCCACCCTCAGCCAGGCCGTGATTTCTGTCGATACTACCCGCTCTGCCGTGGCCCGCGCCGCCATTCGGGCCGGAGCCGATATCGTCAACGACATTTCCGGCGGCACCTACGACCGCGCTATGCTCTCTGCCGTGGCGGATCTAGGGGTGCCCATCATGCTCATGCATCTGCGGGGCACTCCGGCCACTATGCAGCAGATGACAGACTACCAGGATTTAATTGGCGAAATTCATGAGTTTTTGCAACGCCAGATCGACAATGCCATCGCAGTGGGCGTTGAGCCCGGTCGCATCGCCATTGACCCCGGCCTGGGCTTTGCCAAAACCTATCCCCAAAACCTGGACATTCTGAGAAACCTGGACAAGTTCCATGATTTGGGCTGTCCCCTGTTGGTTGGCCCCTCCCGCAAAAGCTTCATCGGCTGGATTTTAGGCCAACCCGACCCCCAACAGCGGGTTTGGGGGTCGGCAGCAGCCTGCTGTGCGGCCATCGCCGGGGGGGCAGACATCCTGCGCGTCCACGACGGGGCTGAAATGTACGATGTGTGCCGGGTTGCGGATGCAGTGTGGCGCACTCCCTCGTAGGAGGAGTGTCTACATACCTAGTGTTATCCAACGGCTAAGTTGAGCGGCGGCTAGCATCCTCGGCATCCTCACCGGGATCTTCTGCCCGTACACTCCCACGTGTTGTTTGACCGCGCTTTGGAGGTAAGGTGACGACTTCTCTTCCGCCTTCTGCCTGTTTTTTTTGCCAATCCGCAAATATCACATCCAAATCATAGTTAAAAGACTTGGCATGTTCTTCACGAATTCTATGAATTTCATCTAAGATTTCATCTTCCCACATAGCTCAATCTCCTAATAATTCGTAAGGAGTGCAAATTACAGGTAATTGGCTTGGTGGTGCAGAAAACTCCTGAAACCCTTATAAAGCAAGGATTCTCACTGAG
>CAYUBC010000022.1:0-16812 GCA_964442885.1 uncultured bacterium
TACAACGGATCCCCAGCGGGTGCTGCCGACCATTATTTCTCGCTGCCAGCGGTTTGACTATCGGCGCATTCCGCTGGAGCCCATGATCGGACATCTTAAGAAGATTGCCGAGCAGGAAGCGATCGCCATCGACGATGAGGCGCTGCGCCTAGTGGCCCAGGTGTCCCAGGGTGGGTTGCGGGATGCCCAAAGTTTGCTAGACCAGCTCAGTTTACTAACACCCCCAATTAGAGCCGAGGCCGTTTGGGACTTAGTTGGGGCCGTGCCCGAACGGGATTTGCTGACCCTGGTGCAGGCCATTTTAAGTGACGACAGCACTACTGTCCTCGACCAGGCCCGCAAGCTGATGGATCGAGGGCGAGAGCCGCTGATTGTGCTGCAAAACCTGGCTGGGTTCTATCGCGATTTGTTAATTGCGAAAACGGCGGGCGATCGCCTCGATCTCGTCGCCATCACTCCTCCTACCTGGGCGGACATGCAGGCCCTGGTGCAAGGGGTTGATCCAAAGCTCCTGCTGGTGGGGCAGCAGCACCTGCGCAGTGCCGAAGTGCAGGTCAAAAATACCACCCAACCCCGCCTCTGGTTAGAAGTGACCCTGATGGGGCTGCTGCCCTCAACCCTGGCAGGGCAGGCAATTGACCAAGGAGCGATCGCCGCTACCATCCCCCCAGTTCCGGTGCCAAAACCTGTAGCTCCAGTTCCTCCAACTCCCCCGCCCCCTGCTCCTGAACCATCCGTCGCTGAGTCTTCCCCGGCCTCCCCAGCAGACAACAACGGCAATTCCCCAGGCGAAGCAGTACCGCCAGCCTCAGATTTGCCCCCAACGCCCTTGGCAGAGGACCAGGAACCACCGTTAGCTGACCCTCAGGATTCCCTTCCTGCCGACCCCCAGGAACCCTCTCCCCCTGCCGATGCCGACTTAGAGCAACTCTGGCTACGCATTCTGGGAGCATTACAACCTTTGGGCACCCGGGCTCTGATGCAGCAGCAGGGCACCCTGCTCTTTTTTGATGGCACGGTGGCCCGCATCGGCATTAGCTCCCGCCCCCTTTTCAAAATGGCCCAGGGGCGGATTGAAAACGTCGAAGCCGCCTTTGAGAAAGTGCTCCAGCAAAAGGTACAGGTTTCCCTGGAGGTGCTACCCGACCCAAAGCCTGATACACCAGCCCCCGATATCACTCAGGCCCCCCAGCTAGGGAGGTCTGAACCGGCTGATGCAGCCCATCCACCAGCTCCATTACCAGAAACGCCGTCAGTGCCCCTACCGCCACTGGCAAAGCGGCCCGACAACCTACTTGCAGAGCCACCTTCGCCTAGCCCACCGCTTGAGGCTACGGCGACTACGAATACAGCGCCCTCACCATCTCCCTTACCGGAAATCGTGAGTGACTTTGACCGGGCCGTCAAAAACTTTGCGCAGTTTTTTAATGGCCAGGTAGTTGACCTGGGCGAGGACGTTAACACCCTGCTGGGAAGCCAACCCCTCAAGCCATCTGAAGCGGCAGCCAAGCAACCGTCCCACCCAGATAAAGATGTGCCCTTTTAGGCTACGGGAATGCCGGGTGCGATCCTAGCCAACGCCTTAGCCAAAGGTGCCGCCATTCCACCCCCACATCGATCCAGCGGCATCAGCAAACTCAATGTAGGTGCGATTTTGGGGCACACCCAGCGCAGTTTCTACTCTGGCGCAGAAATCCTGGCTCATCGCTTTAGTTTTGCTGCCCATAGTGCCTACACTCTTAATTTCGATGTAGCAGGCAGGGTCAGTTGTTCCAGCAAAGGTCATCGGCACATCTGCCTCAAAGGTCGTCATGACGTAGGATTCAGGCTTGCCCAGGTGGCTGGCCAAGCTAGCGGAAAGATCCTTCAGCATGGCCTCTACCTGAGCCTTATCCGGTGAAGAGACAGAGGTCTGGACTTTGATCAGTGGCATAGGTAATTGAACTTCATCTAAACATCTACAAGCATTTCAAAGCCGCCAAAAATCATACGCTGGCCGTCAAAGGGCATTTCCCCTAAATTCGGATTCGCGCCTGGCTGCATCCGAGGATCATCCATTACCCGCTTCATGCCCTCGTCCCTGACTTGGCGAGAAGGCCAGAGGATCCAGGAAAAGCAAACCGTTTCATCGGCCTCACATTTCACAGCCAGCGGGAAGGAGGTCACCTTACCCTCTGGCACATCGTCACCCCAGCATTCCACCAGTTTCAGGGCACCGTGCTCCTTAAACACCGCTGCTGCGGCCTCGGCGTGTTGGCGATAGCGATCTTTGTTAGCGGTGGGAACGGCCAGAACAAAACCATCGACGTAGGGCATGAGATCCTCCAATCGGATGAGGTTTCAAGGGCATGAGCGTATGCTGATTCCCTTGAAACATTATAGTTCATTTGAACTGCTAACCGCCATAGTTCCAGCCGGTGCTTTCTAGCAGCAACGGTTCACCCTCGCGGTGAAGAGCCGCGCCGATAACTTCACCAACAAAGACCGTGTGGTCGCCATGCTCCACTGAGCCAACAACACGACATTCCACATAGCCCAGAGTGTCTTTGATAACTGGGCAGCCCGTTTCAGGGGCGGGGTAGAATTCAATGTCTTCAAACTTGTTGCCGACCCGGCGCAGGGGCTTGAAGAAATTTTGAGCCAGATCCTTTTGCCCCGCTTCCAAAAAACTCAGGGCAAAAACGCCGCTGGCCTTCACCATCGCGTGAGAAGTGGAATCATTCTTAATGCAATTCACCACTAGGGGCGGCTGAAAGGAGGCCTGCATCACCCAACTGGCGGTAAACCCATTGAGTTCTACGCCATCCTTAACCCCGCAGATATAAAGCCCGTGGGGAATTTTCCGTAGCAGCGTTTTTTTAGCCTGTTCGTCTAGCACAGTCTACTTACCCATAGAATTCACCAAGGCCAGTGTAATACAGCCCACGATCTGGACAGCCCGCCAGTAGACGTAAATCAATGTCACAATAAAAGGACAAATTGCAACGTTTGGACATATTTCCTCAATGAATGTGCTGCCTGTCCTTGGTGTTCTGCTGATTATGCTGGTTGTGGCGGTGGGGATTTATCTCCTCAACCCTCGCCGCTATCAATCTTCAGCTTCCGTAGCCAATGCCTACGACCAGTGGACAGAGGACGGCATTCTGGAATTTTACTGGGGCGAGCATATCCATCTTGGCCACTACGGCTCGCCGCCGCGCCGCAAAAACTTTTTGGCCGCCAAGGCCGATTTTGTCCATGAGATGGTGCGCTGGGGTGGCCTAGACCGTCTACCGCTGGGCACAACGGTTCTAGATGTAGGCTGTGGCATTGGTGGCAGCAGCCGCATTCTAGCCCGCGACTATGGCTTTGCAGTAACGGGCATTACCATTAGCCCCCAGCAGGTAGAACGGGCGCGGCAGCTTACCCCGCCAGGGGTTAATGCCCAGTTTTTGGTGGATGATGCCATGGCTCTTTCCTTCCCAGACAATAGCTTTGATGTGGTCTGGTCGATTGAGGCTGGCCCCCACATGCCCGACAAGGCCATTTTTGCGAAGGAACTGCTGCGCGTGGTCAAGCCGGGCGGCATCCTCGTTGTGGCTGACTGGAACCAGCGAGATGCCCGCCAGAAGCCTCTGAATGCCTGGGAAAAGCCGGTTATGCAGCAACTCCTCGACCAATGGTCGCATCCGGCCTTTGCCAGCATTGAAGGCTTTGCGGAACTGCTGGAAGCCACTGGCATGGTGGATGGCTACGTGGTGACAGCCGACTGGACAGCCGAAACCCTGCCCTCCTGGCTGGATTCCATCTGGCAGGGCGTTGTCCGCCCGGCGGGCTTGGTGCGCTTTGGAGCGGATGGCTTCATTAAATCCCTCCGAGAAGTGCCAACCATATTGCTGATGCGGTTAGCCTTCGGTACCGGCCTCTGTCGGTTTGGCATGTTTCGAGCGGTCAAAACCATTGTCCAATGAGCGAATTGGCCCTTGAGGTATGATTTCAGAATTTAGACAGTGCGTTTTGGGAGAGCCCTAACAGTATGGTGCAAGCTCCTCTATCGGCGATGACCTTTGACTCTTTCCTGGTCTGGTCAGACGGCACGGATCGAGACTTTGAGTTAGTGGATGGGGTGCCTGTGCCAGTCAGTGATCCTAATGCCAGACACGAAGATGTAGCCGATGGGCTGTGCTCTCTGCTGCGCGATCATTGCGTGGCCTTTGACTTGCCCTACATACCTAAGCGCTCGAAGCAAGTTCGTATCAATACTTCACCTGGAGAGCGAGAACGCAGTCGCCGGGCTGATATTGTGGTGTTTGCTAAGGCGGAATGGGAACGCCTACGAAATAGCTCTAGCCCTGCCGCTGCCTACGAAGCCCCGCCTGTGGTCATAGAAGTTGTCAGCACGAACTGGCGAGACGACTACCTAACGAAGCTAGGCGAATATGAAGCCACTGGCATTGAAGAATACTGGATTGTGGACTACGCCGGATATGGTGGAATTCGCTATATTGGCTCTCCCAAACAGCCGACGCTGACTATCTACCGCCTGAGTGGTGGTGAGTATGGGCCAGGGCAGGTGTTTAAGGCCCAAGCCCCTGTGGAATCCAATATTTTCCCAAACTTAGCGATCACCATTGAACAAATTGCCACAATGGCCAGTTAGCTCAATCCCCAATCCAAAATCGCCTAGGCCGCCACCGCATTCGACGATCGCGGATCCGGTAACTGGGTAGTAATCAACGCTGCCGCTAGCACAAAGGCGCTGGAGGCCCACAGGCAGCCCACCAGGCCAAACCATTGAAAGAATAGACCGGAGGTAATAGTACCCAGTAACCGCCCGCCGGAATTGGCCATGTAGTAGAACCCTACATTCAGAGTTACATCCTTATCCTCGGTGTAGGCCAGCACCAGGTAGGAGTGGACAGCGGAGTTAAAGGCGAACACAATGCCAAAGACAATTAGCCCGCCCGTAACGGCAATATCTCCGCGCACGCCGGACATCAGCGTTAGCGCAATGAGGGCAGGAATGGCAGTCAGAACTGACGTCCAGAACAAAATCGTCTTGGCCTTAGGAACGACCTTGCCGCTGCTGTCTTTCCGCAGCAGTTGGGGCGCAAAAAACTGCACAATACCGTAGCCAATTACCCAGGTAGCCATGTATGAGCCAACCTGCATAAACCGCCAGCCCAGTACCTCATACAAAAACACTGGCAGCGCTACCACAAACCACACATCCCGCGACCCAAACAGAAAGAAGCGAGCCGCCGAGAGGATATTAATTTCTCGACTTTTGGAAAAAAGCTGCCTGAAGGGAACTTTTTTGCCGATTTTGCCCATATCTGCCGGTAAGAGGGCTCCCGACAACAGAATCACAAACAGCACCGCCGCCTGAATCAGCAGGGCAGGCCGAAAGCCAACCCACTCCAGCAGGGCCGCCCCAACGAAAAAGCCTACCCCTTTAAGGGCGTTTTTGGAGCCGGTCAACACCGCCACCCATTTGAATAATCGCGACTCAGCCTCCTTGGGCACGACCAGGCGAATCGCACTCTTGGAACTCATCTTGGTGAGATCCTTGGCAATCCCAGAAAAGGCCTGGGCCGCCATCACATAGCCCACCTGCACAGGCACCGCCCAGGCTGGGTTTAGGAAACTGAGCATTAGCAGGGCAAAAATTTGCAGGGCGATGCCGCCGTACAGGGTCATCCGCAGCCCCACCTGGGAGCCAATCCAGCCGCCGAGAAAGTTCGTCACCACGCCAAAGATCTCGTAGAAGAGAAACAGCATGGCAATTTCAAAGGGAGTGTAGCCCAGCACATGGAAGTGCAGCAGCACCATCATGCGCAGGGCACCATCGGTGACGGTAAACCCCCAGTAGGCGGCGGTAATAATGGCGTAGTTGCGGATGCTGGCAGGCTTGAAGGTGGAGGGGGTCATGGGGGAAGGGGGGGATTAGGAGTCAAAAGTCAGGAGCCAGAGAGAAGACCGAGTACTGAAAGGCAGAAGTAAGAGGGCAAAAGGAAAATTCCATGTTGTGCAAGGGGTTCCGCTCTAGCAGATGGGTGGTTTATTTCCGCCTCAGAGTATTAAAGGGTTTGGGCAACTTTGCGGGTGAGGTCGGCCATGCGGCAGGAGTAGCCCCATTCGTTGTCGTACCAGGCCAGAATTTTGACCTGGGTGTTATCCACAACCATCGTGGAGAGTGCATCAACAATGGAGGAACGCGGATCGTTCAGGTAATCTACCGACACCAGGGGCCGTTCTTCGTAGCCTAGAATGCCGTTCAGCGGGCCATCTGCCGCCGCTTTGAGGAGATGATTCACGGCTTCCACCGTGGTAGGGCGAGCGACTTCAAACACGCAGTCGGTCAGGGAGGCATTGAGTAAGGGCACCCGCACCGCCAAACCGTTGAGCTTGCCCTTGAGTTCGGGATAAATCAGACTAATCGCGGTGGCGGATCCGGTAGTGGTGGGAATCAACGATAGGCCGGTGGCCCTGGCCCGGCGCAAATCTTTATGGGGGGCATCCACGATAACTTGAGTGTTGGTGTGGTTGTGGATGGTAGTGATTACCCCGTGGACAATGCCCAGCCCCTCATGGATAACTTTGACCACCGGGGCTAGACAGTTGGTGGTGCAGGAGGCGGCAGTGAGCAGATGGTGCTCGACTGGGTTGTACAGGTGGTCATTGATGCCGTAGACCACATTCAGCGCCTCCTCTTTGACCGGGGCCGCAACAATGACTTTTTTGACACCCTTTTCGTAGTAAGGGGCCAGCAGTTCTGGGGTGCGAAATTTGCCAGAACATTCCAATACAACGTCAACGCCGTAGTTGGCCCAGGCTACCTCGCCGGGGGAGGTGCCCTCACTGAAGCTCAGGGGGGTGCCATCAATGGTGATCTTGTCGCGGCCCTGAGCTACAACATCCGGTGCCCATCGGCCATGCACTGAGTCAAACTTGAGTAGATGAGCTGCCGCTTCGGTGCCACCTTTGACTTCATTAATATGCACAAACTCTAAGTGCGGATCTCCCCAACCAGCCCGCAGCACCAGCCGCCCAATGCGCCCAAAGCCGTTAATCGCAACCCTTGCCATTATGTGATTCCTCTTGCTTAGTGCCGCTGTAGGCCAGGGGCCATCCTTTAAAGCACCGCTCTAGGCCCCCTAGGTAACGGTGAGCTAGATAGTTCAAAAAAAGTTGATGTTTCCATCATTTCAAAAAAAGTTGATTTGTCAAGGTGCTAAAGCTGTGGGAATCGTTAAATTCGTTAAATTGGCTCGTAGGGGTTGGTGGCCGTCGGAGCCCAGCAGGTCTTTGCAGGCAAGCTGCGTCCTGGTTCAGGTAAGCTATTGGGGTCTGGCAAGGTGCAGAGAGGCCGACACGGCAGCCGTTCTCTACCGAGCCCTATAAATTAGTTGCCATTCTGCCATAAGCCGTGGGATAATGGCAGACTGTGTCTTAAGTTTTCTAACCCGCACTAGTCTAGGTGAATTGTCATGGCTAAAGGCGTCCGCCTCGTCATTACCCTTGAGTGCACTGAGTGCCGGACTAATCCGGACAAGCGCTCTAATGGTGTATCCCGTTACACCACTCAAAAGAACCGTCGGAATACAACCGGCCGAATAGAGCTGAAGAAGTTCTGTACCCACTGCAACAAGCACACTGTCCACAAGGAAATCAAGTAAGCAAGACCCATGGCCTATTTTCGTCGTCGAGTATCACCAATCAAGCCAGAAGAAAAGATTGACTATAAAGATGTAGACTTGCTGCGCAAGTTTATTACCGAGCGAGGCAAAATCCTGCCCCGCCGCATTACTGGCTTGACCGCTCAACAGCAGCGGGATCTCACCGTCGCCATCAAGCGTGCTCGGATTATTGCCTTGCTGCCCTACGTCAATGGCGAAGGCTAGGCTAGGCTTGAAATGGCGAGTGCAGGGTTAGCAGTTTGGTGGAAAAAGGCACGCTAGTTGAGTTCAAACACCAGGGTCAACCACGGCTTGGCGTGGTTGACCGGCCTGAAGGCAAAAAAAACTGGGTTGTGATCGATGAACGGGGGCATGCCCATACCCTGCATCCCCGCGAGATGACCTACGAGGTCGCTAACAGCAGTTTTACCCCAGCGGATATTTCCAGTTTTTTAACTGAAGCGGAATCCTATATCGATCCCTCCAGTTTGGAAATTGCCTGGGAGTTTTTGAGTGAAGCCGGGGACTCTGCTGACCCGGCTTCACTGGCGTTGCTGCTATTTTCCGATCAAAGCCCGCCCCTGTGCTACGCGGCCCATCGACTATTAAGTGAAGATAAAATTTACTTCAAGCAAAAGGGCGATCGCTTCGAGCCGCGTCCAGCGGCCCAGGTAGAGGAGCTAGTTCGGCAAATTGAACGAGAAACCCAGCGCCAGCAAGACTGGATCTCGTTTATGAATAAGGCTAAGCGGGCTCTATCGGGAGACTCTGTCCTCTGGGAGAAGGGCGATCGGCCTCGTTTAGAAACTCTAGAAAAGCTGGCTGTGCTGGGCGAAGAGTCTAGTCAGCGAGCCCAGGCGGCTGAGATTTTGACGGCCCTGGGTCGCTCGCCAACAGCTGCCGGTGCATTTGATACCCTAGTGACATTGGGGGTCTGGAGCGTTCACGAAAACCTGGCCTTACGCCGTAGCCAAATCCCCATCCACTTCTCCGAGGACATCTACACTATGGCGCAGCAGCGGCTTCACTCTCCGCCGCCCGATCCTGACCCGCAACGGCTAGACCTGACCCACCTCAAGGTCTACACCGTTGACGATGCCAGTACTCAGGAAATTGATGATGGCCTCAGTGTAGAAACCCTGGCCGATGGTGCTCAGCGCCTGTGGATTCATATTGCTGATCCGACTCGCTGGCTACTACCGGGAGATGACCTGGATTTGGAAGCGCGCCGCCGCTGTACCACGGTCTATCTACCCACTGGCATGATTCCAATGTTCCCGATGGAGTTGGCCACCGGAGCCATGAGCCTGGTGCAGGGGAGGCTGTGCTGTGCCCTGAGCTTCGGCGTTAGCCTAACGGAAACAGGGGATGTGCAGGACTACACCATCTGCCCTAGCTTAATTAAGCCGACCTACCGCCTCACCTACGACGATGTCGATGAAATGCTGGAGTTGGGCATTACGGCTGAACCGGAGTTGCAAGCCTTGGCACACTGGGCCAAAGTGCGGAGTCGGTGGCGCATCAACCAGGGGGCAATTACCCTTAACATGCCAGAGTCGAGCATTAAAGTGCTAGAAGCCGAAGACGATATTGTGATTGAAGTGTTGCAAGAGTCGGCAGCTCGGCAGATGGTGGCGGAAATGATGATTATGACTGGGGAAGTGGCGGCTCGCTACGGCCAGCTGCATGAACTCGCCATTCCCTTTCGTAGCCAACCCCAGCCAGAGCTACCTTCCGAGGAAGAACTGCTCCAATTACCCACTGGCTGGGTGCGCGACTGGGCTATCCGCCGCTGCATGACCCGCAGCGAAGTAGGGGTTACTCCTAGCCGCCACGCCACCTTGGGCCTAGATAGCTACAGCCAGGTAACTTCTCCGATTCGCCGCTATCTTGACCTGCTGACCCATTTTCAGCTTAAAGCGCACCTACGGGGCGAACCATTGCCCTTTTCGTCCTCAGAGGTGACTGAGTTGGCCCAAGGCGCAACATCTGCCGCCTACGAGGCCACCCTGGTTGAGCGTCAAACCAAGCGCTACTGGGCCTTAGAGTATCTGCGCCGCCATCAAGACCAGGTCTGGGATGCCCTGTTTTTGCGCTGGCTACGGGAGGATGAGGGGCTAGGGCTGATTATCATCGAGGATTTAGCCCTGGAACTGCCGATGCGGTTTGACCGGGCGGTTGCCCTGGGAGAGCATATCCAAGTTCGAGTTAGTCACGCTAACCCTCGTCAAGACGTGATTCGCTTTGAAGAAGTGACTACGGATGAAGAAGATACGTCAACGGCAAGTGTTTAACCTAAGGCCCCCAGCCCAGCCAAGGGCCAAAAGCGAAACCGGGCTCGCCCAATTAGATTAGCCTGCGGCAGTGGCCCCCAAACGTGGGAGTCGTTGCTGTCGTTGCGGTTGTCGCCCATCACAAACACATAACCGGGCAGCACAGTAACGAGCGGCATCTCATACTGCGGAGCGGCCAGAATGTAGGGCTCTGCGAGAGCTTGGCCATTCAGCCTGACTTCCCCCTGAGTCACCTCTAGGGTATCGCCCGGCTCGCCAATAATACGTTTGATAAAGGCCTGCCGACCATCGTAGCCTAGCTCTACCAACTGAGCCGGGGGATTGAATACCACGATGTCGCCTCGGTGGGGGGACTGCCAGCGGTAGCTGATTTTGTCGATTAGCAGGCGATCGCCAATATGCAGCGTTGGATCCATGGAGTTGGAGGGAATATATCGAGGCTCAGCAATAAAAAACCGCACCGCCAGGGCGATCGCTAGAGCAATAACCAGCACCCTGAGGTTGCCCCACCAGCCGCTGCCTGTTTTGGCTCCAGGCTGACCCGGTAAGTCTTGGGTCAAAGAGTCTGCCGCCGCTGGCTTGGGAAGATCGGAGGAGGACGCTGGAGGCTTAGAAGACATAGGGCTTGCAGGCAAATAAATCGCTAGAATCGAAACTCTAGCACAGCGCCGGTGTTTTCATTGAACTGCTCGTAGCTGGTAATGGCCCGAATGGTGAACTGGTCATTGATGCGGTACCGGACACTAAAAACAGCCGGAGTAATGTTCGTAAACACCTTCTGCACCGAGACAGAGATATTGGGCGAGAAGTTGAAGCCAATTTCACCGCCCACATCCACTTGCTGAGAGCCTGGTGGGGAGGCAGAAAATAGCCGCAAATCCGTATTATCTAAACCAGCGCCAACCAACCCCTGCAAGCGGTTTAGCAGGGCAGACCCGGCAAAGGCCAAAAGCCCCTGGAAGCTGTCACCACCGCCCGAAACACTACCCAGAGTAGACTCCAGTGCGGTTAGAAATTCGCTGCTAATCAGCGTAATAATTTCGCCTTCGGTGCGGGAGGGCGTGCTGGTTAGCTCTACCCCCTGAAGCTGAATGACGCGGCTAGCCCGACCATTTACACTGGCTCGAATGCGCACCGTTTGCACACCGCTCTGGGTTAAGCCGAGTTGGTTAATCGCGGCATCACTAATTTCGTTACGGGGGAAGGGGGAAGCCGTGACCAGCGTAGTGCTGCTACCCACAGTATCCGAAACGGTCGCCGACAGGTTAGCCACCAGGTAAGGATCGATGCGTTCGTCATCAGCGCTAAACTCGGCGTAGTTTTCGTTGCCAGTCAGGCGAAATTCCGTAGTGAGCAAGTTAATGCGGCCCGATGGCATGTTGATTCGACCATTGGGTCTGATGTCTGGCACCGTGCCAACCAGGCCTAAGGTGCCAGCCGCGGTTACATCAACAATACCGGGAATGGCCAGCCGCACATTGTCGGCCAGGGTAATGTTGAAATCTTCGAGCACCGGAGGTAGAGGCTGCCATATGCTGGGTTCAGAGCGGCCACCTGCGCCCGTGATCGCGTCATCCCGTACCTCGGTATCCGGTAGGGTGATAACGCCATTGGAAAGCTGAATATCCCCGTAGAGCAGCGGTTCCAACAGATAAAGGCTACCGTCCACAATCACCTCACCATCGAGATTACCGGTATAGGTGCCTGCCGGGTTTCGGAAATCCAGGGCAATGTTGTCTAGCGAGAGTCGGAAGCGATCGTCTATAGGTAGTGCAGGCCCGGGCTCCGGTGCTGCGGGTGGGTCGGGTGGCTGATCGGTGTCCTCGGTGGGGGGTAAGAGCGGTTGTTCGGCCTCTGGTAGTGATGGAGGAGCCGGATCAACAGCGCTGCCGTTGACTACGCCGGGGAACAACTCGTACACCGAGGGGGCAACACTGAGCTTGCCATTGGCAACGACCTGCCCGTTACTAAAGTCGCCACGAAGGTTTTGGAAGTCTAACACCAGGCCATTGAAATAAACAGACTGATTAGGCCCAGCCCCCTGGCTTTCAACAACGCGAATATCGCCCTGGATATTGGTTAACGGTTCAGGCAAACTGCGGGAGCTGATGGTAACCCCATCAAAATTGGCAGCTCCAGTAACGACAAGGGATGTCAGTGCTTCCTCAAAGCTCTTATCAGTAGGCCAGCGGCCATCTACGTTGAGGGCTAAATCTGCTGGCCCGCCTTCCCAGGTCACGGCTTGAGTCAGCAAGTTCAACAGGGCAAAGCCCTCATCGTTAATGCGTAGCCGGACAGAGACTCGATCGCTCGCAGGCTGTCGGCCACTGTCAGAGAGGGTAAGGGGTACGCTGGCGACCAGGGTGAGGGGATCCACTTGATCCTGAATTGCTACATTACCTAGCAGGTTGAGGCGGGCATCGCGATAGATAAAGTCGGCGGCAGCAACGTCGATTTTCTCCTGGTTAATGGTGGGATTATCGATCTGCAAACGCCCCCTCACCTGCGGGTCGTTAAGGTTACCCGTAAGCGACGCGCCAATGTTAATTGACCCATTCAGGTTCGGCGGAATCCGCAGCGGTCGGCGAACGGATTCAATCGGCACATCCGTGACGTTCAGACGCATGGTGCGGTTTACCGGGTCGTTCTCATTGAGGCTAAATTCACCATTGAGTTCGGCCAGGGCCAGGGTGGGGTCGGGGGGGCTATCGCTGGCAATCTCCGTGCAGCGGGAGGTGGTTGAGATGGTTGCCGCCGCTGGCACAATGGTCGGGAACTCAGTACAGAACCTGACTGGGCTAAGGCGAATTACCTCATCCTCATAGGTGCCCCTGGCGATGATCTCATCGACCCGGTAGGCAATGCCATTGGGCTGGCGGGGGTCTTTCCACAACCAGTTGGTGCCGGTTAAATTGGCCTCCACTCGCACGTCTGCTGGCACAATGCCAAGGGCAGTAACAGTGCCCGAAAAGCTCCCCTGCAGGCCCTCCAGGGGCGGCAACACCTCCGCATCGGCTTCGGCAGCCAAAATGTCTTGCAGCTCAAGCACCTCAGCCAGGCGACGGAGTTGATCCAGCAGGCTGGCATCGCGATCGCCCACCTGCGTCGTTTCCAGAGCCGCTAGCTCTGCCTCAGTCAACGGTCGGAACCAATCGGGCGGCTGCAAGAGATTGAGACGGAAATCAGACAGTTCAAAGATCTTCAGCGTCAGCAGAATGTCTTGGATCTGGCCATTATCCACGGTGAGGCTGCCGTTGACCCGCTGCGTGTCGAGGGCATAGGTGCCGCTGGCCATGTAGCGACTGACCCCGGAGGCCGACTCGATGCTTATCCCCTCCAAACTAACGACCCGGTTAGCGTAGCTCAGCGCCCCGCGCAGATGACCATAGCGGGTTTCCAGGCTGGATACAGGGGGTACAGCAGTAATCTGTCCAGGTTCGCTGGCAGAATCGACCTCAACGGTTTGTAGACTGATGTAGCCCAGACCCGGATCGCGAATATCAAATTCGGCCCGCAGGGTAGGCTCTCGCCAGTTGCCGCTGATTGTGGCTACCTCTACGGTGCCGCGTAGGGTGCCAATGCCCTCAATGCCGCCCTGAGGCAGTTTGAGGGCATCCAGGGGCAGGTTGAAAATTTCAGCGAAGTAGTTGCTGCCCTGGGTATAGCCTTCAGCCAGGGCCTCGCCGCTGCGCACCAACAACTCCAGGTCACGATCGGCCTGGCGGCTGGAGACGTAGATGCGATCGCCCTCTGCTCGTTGATGGGTTTCTCTTAGATCAACCAGCACCCCATTGGCGCGCGAAAACTGCATCGGCCCAGTCAGCGGCGAGGCAAAGGCTAACTCACCCAGCGCTAGCCCAGTGAGATTAGCGCTGCCGTCAAAGGCGAGAGTGCTGGGGCTACCAAACAGGCGTCCGCTGAAGTCCCCCGTCCCCCGCACTGGCACCACCTGATTTGGGATGGGCAGAGCCGCCAGGTTGAAGTCATCCCCCCTTAAGTTCAAGTCAAGATTGGCAATGCCGGGAGCCGCAGAGCCGCTCAGCAGAGGGGTGATGGTGCCGTTGGCGCTGAGCCCAGCAGTATTGGCTTGTTGCACGACTACCGTGCGCCCGTTCCAGGCCAGATCTGCGGTCAGGGGTTCCTGGACTACGGCCAGTTGGGGGGCTAAGGGGGCAGCAGTGGCCAACCCATCCGACAGCACCAGTTGCCCCTGACCACGCACGCCAGCCAAACTCAGGTCATCGGTGGTGCCCAAAAAGCGAAACTGCCCACTGCCCGTGCCCTGCAAACTAGGGGAAAAGGCCGCCAGTTGTAGCCCATTGCCCTGCACATCAGCATTCCACTGGCCCTGGTTGAGGCTGGCGCGGGAGTTCACAACACCCCCAGCCAGGGTAGCTTGAGCCACCCCCTGGCCCTGAATGCCCCGCAGCCCAGAATTATCTAGCACGCCCACAAACTGGCCCTCGCCATTGACCGTGCCACTAACCCCAGCCCCCAGTTGGTCAAGCCGCAGTCCGCTAGCCCGCACCGATGATTCCCAGCGACGGTTAGACAGCGCCAGGGTTCCTTGCCCGGCCACCGTGCCCCCGGCCACCTGCACAAAGGTATCGGTAAAGCGCAGCGTGTTATTAGCCAGGGCCACCGTGCCCTGAGCCGGGTAGGTGCCCGACGGAGCCCGCCAGCGCAGGTTGCCCGCCAGTTGATCGACCGGCCCAGACACTTCTGCTTCAGCAAAAACCGGCCCCAGGTTCAGGGTTTCAGGCAGGCCGTAGAGTTGACCAATGGCATCGCCGGGCAGGCGATCGCCGGTTAATGACAGAGAGAGCTGACCAGGTTCTCCAAAGGTAAACAGGCCGTTGCCGGTAATTGAGCCGCCATCCTGGGGTATGGCCTGAAAGCTAGCAATCTCAAGCTTAGGCGCTTTGAGGATGAACTCTGCTCGCAAATCTGAAAAGGGCACCTGATCCAGGGTTACCGTATCCTGAGAGAGCAGTTCTGTGGTGATCACCGGCTTGGCCAGTGCCCCAGTCATGGCGACATTGGCCAGAAACTTACCCGTCGCCGGGATGGGTGATTCAACAGCAAAGAGTTCGGAAATCTGGGCCAGGGTAAAGGGGTTAACCTGTCCTTTCAGATCATAGCCTTCATCTAAGTCCAAATCGCCGCCTGCCTTGGCGGTCAACTCTCCCATTTGGGCGGTAACATTTTCAAACCCAATCACCCGGCCCTTGAACCGCACATCCCCTTGCAAGTCCTGAAGCGGTTCAGGCAGGCCCTTGCTGACCACTGTGCCTTCCTCTACCCGGGCCGTGCCAGTGTAGGTAATCGGCTCTTCCCCCTCCAGTACAATATCCACACTGCCGCTCACATGGCCCGTAGGAAATTGCACCGTCAGAGGCTCATCCAGAAACGATTCTACCAGGGGCATAATGTCGGTCGCCCTGGCCTCCTGGGTACGCAGGTTGAGGTTGGCTTTCAGCGTTTGGGCCTCAGCCGAGTTACTGGCCCAGACGGGTCGGGTCAGGTCGGGCAGGCGTTCTGACAGCCACAGCCAGCCAGCCCCTAACCGCGCCGCCCCGTGAAGCTCAGGAGCCCTATCCAGGCGGTTGGCCGGATCGCGGGTTGGTGCATCGGGATCGGCAGGAGGGATCTGCACTGCCCCGGCCAAGTTTACGGATCCTCCCTGAACGGAAGTACCCTCAATCTTCAGGTCTATGCGCTGAGCCTTGCGAGGTCTAATCTCCTCCTGGCCCGCAGGCTCAGGGGTTTGAATTGGCACTGGAGTAACAGTCCCCTGGCCCTGAATGTCCTCCAGCATCACCCTGGGACGTTCTTCAACATCGGCCACGTAGGGCACCAGGGTAAGGCGACCATCCTGGAGATTGACACGAGCCACGCGGATATTCAAAAACGGCTCTCGGTCGTCTTCCTCGTCGCGCAGTTGCAGGTCAATATCTACCCATTGACCATCGGCAGCCTGCTCCAAGACCGCTTCTATCTGCTCCAGGTTGATGGTCAGCGGCAGCTCTCGGCGTAGCAAATTCAAAAGATTGAAGTTGACTTCCAGAGCCTCGAGACTCAGGCTGTCGGGATCTGTTGGAGTCGCTGGCAGTTGGGACGGCCCGACCCGAATGCCCGTGGGGCCAATGCGCTCAATGGGGCCAATGTCCACCGGGCGCTCTAGCTCCTCTGTGAGCAGCGCCGACAGCCAGTCGGGCAAGTTTTCGCGGGCATAGCCCCAACCTCGCCAAGCCGCCCCAGCGCCGACAATGAGCAGCACCGACCCGGCCACCAAACAGCCCCCTAGCCAGCGGGGGCGGCGTGCAGACTGCTGGTCTGACTCAGGTTCTTGAGAATCGGCCATGCCCGCCTATGCCACGACAGAATACCCAAACAAGTGTAATGAACTCCCCGGTTTCTGCCTATAGGTCTTGAGAACTTTTCCTGGAAAAGCCGGAGGCTAGTACCGAAGGCGGCCAAAATGGCTATGACCCTAGGGCGCGTCACCCAGTCCTTTTCCAGGGGATTGGATGGTGCTTTCTCCGGCAGAACGGCTCTGGCGCTATGACGTTACAACCTTTGCCCTCTCCCTAAACAACCTTTGCCCTCTCCCTAAATCCCTCTCCCAAGTTTGGGAGAGGGACTTTGAAGGCTCCGGCTCCCTGGCTCCCAGTTTGGGAGTCGGGGCTGGGGGTAGGGCTCTGGCCTGTGCGGAGCAGAGGGTTAAGTTTGACTAAATCCAGAACCCGTAACAATTTTTACTTGCAGTTGAGCAATCGATCGGGTATATTACTCCGCTATGGCTGTGTGCGTGCAGTCTAGCATCCCAAAAATTTGGTTGAACGCCACTGGAAGGTGTA
>CAYUBC010000023.1:0-16658 GCA_964442885.1 uncultured bacterium
CCAGGAGGCGGGCTTGAACCGCCGACACGAGGATTTTCAGTCCTCTGCTCTACCAGCTGAGCTATCCCGGCTTAGGGGTGCGTCGTTAGCGCTTAACTAAGATAGCAAGGCAATGTCACCCCTGACAAGGTTGTGATCTAAAAAACCTCAAAAATTGGAACTGAAGGCTCGTTCTTGCATCAGCTTGCACGCTCGGCGTTCAGAAGTCACTGCACTTCGCGCAGGCGAGCCACCTTTAGAAAGAACTGACCAGTACCTTGCCCTGCATAGGAGCGCACGCGCACGGTGTAGGTGCCTGATTCATTAATTCGGGCAAACAACAGAGAGTTAGTGGTGCCGTCAGGCCCATCGTCATTTTCGCCAACGGTGGCACCGTCCTTGCTCATCAGCGTGACCAGCGTATCGAATTCTTCAGAAATGACATCAATGGCTACTTGGTCACCGGCTTCCAGGCTGACGGTATAGTCTCTGGCAAAACCACCGAAACCAGTCGGAATATCTCGCTCCGAAAGGGCGTCGTTAATTTCCCGCGAGGCCGGTAGGGGAATGGGAGAATACACCTGAGTTTGCGCCTGGGCTTGCATAGCCGTACCTACCAGCGCCAACGCAGTTGCTGATAGCAGAACACTCTGGCGTAAAAACGTTTTAGCTCGCATAGCTGAGTTCAGTAATAAATGAGCATGGCCAAGACCATCGGTGCCTATTATGGCTCAGATTTTTCGTTTTCTCCGGATAAATCCAGACCTCTGTTAGATTTGGCCAGGGCTTGAGTGAGTTGTTTACCAGCGTCCTGACAACCCGCTACAACGGCTTGGGAATATCTGGCTTGTAGTAGTCGTTGGCTTGGGGGGACTGGGTGCCGCCATCTTTGTTAATGCAGCTCGGTTTGTCCACATAGCGGCAAACGCGGGCGTAGAGCCGGGCACGTGTGCCTGGCGGCCCAGCCGAAAAGAGGACGCGATCGCCCCCCACCAGGCCGACTAAAATCTTCACCCCACATACCGGGCAGGTTTGCGTATTAGAGCCTGTCATGGGACTGCGCCGCCGAAACAACCATCGCCTTCTAGCCAGTCAGGTCGGGAAGGCGTGTAGAGCATCTTATCGAAATACCGACAGGCTACTCTGGGCTTGCAAAGTCCTGTAACAGGGAAGTGAATTTTGGCCTCCCCTCCAGGGAGGGGCAGGGGTGGGTTTGAATTTTGGCATCCCCTCCAGGGAGGCTACTAAGTACACACATCTCGTAACAGCCACAACTTACCGATTTTGGCCCCCCTAGCCCCCGATTTCGGGGGGAATCGGAACTCAAAGTCCTCCAGAGTTGGGGGATTTTGAGGGCCAAAGACAGGAAGATGAAGTCAAACAAGACTTGTGTGTATCTAGTAGCTCCAGGGAGGGGCAGGGGTGGGTTATGGATTTTGAATTTTCTGTCTTCCCCCTTCTACCCGCTGTTCTTGCCCAACGTTTCTCGCCATTGGCCAACTAAATTGCGAAGGGAAGGTGGCAGCCAGGGGTCATACTGGGGGTAGATGGGCAGTCGGGGGATGAGTTGCCAGCCCGCCGGGGTAATAGCTTTTTCTAACTGGGAGGGTTGGGGATGGTCATAGTCAGGGTTGACTTCATCCATCGGGCTGATGCCGCCGACATCGCGGGCTCCGGCAGCTAAGCAGGCCAGCAGCCCGGCGTGGTCAATTAAGTTGGGTGGAATCTGAAGGGTAATGGTGGGGGGCAAGTGTTGTTTAGCCAGGGTTACGGCTTTGACCAGAGCGTGGGCTGCCAGGGCAGTGCCGGCCACGGTCTGGCGCTGGCCAGGGCTATGGGGTTGCAGAATAACTTCCTGAATGTGGCCGTAGCGATTGTGGATAGCCGCGATCGCCTGCAGCGACTCGACCCAATCGGCCTCTGTTTCACCCAGCCCTAACAGTAGCCCGGTGGTAAAGGGAATGCCCAGTTTACCGGCCCAGGCGAGCTGTTGCAGGCGTAGTTCAGGCCGCTTGCTGGGGGCATGGCGATGCACCGTTTGCAGCAGTTTAGGCGTCACCTGCTCCACCATCAGCCCCATCGACACGTTGACCTGCTTAAGCTGAGCCATCTCGTCCCAACTGAGGGGGCCAGCATTGGTGTGGGGCAGCAGCCCAGCCTCCAAAGCCAGGGTGCAGATTTGGTAGATGTGTTGAAACCAGGCTGGCCGTTGGGGGCTGTGGGGAGACACCTCACCGCTCAGCACCAGCACTTCAATGACGCCTTGCTGGCGCAGGTCGTAGAGTTGCTGCGCCACCTGAGTCAAGCTGATCCAGGGTGACTGGCCTAGCTCGGTGCGGAAGTTGCAGTAGGTGCAGCGATTGAAGCATTCGTAGGTGGGGACAATTGTGTAGGCGGGGCTGTAGGTGATGGGGAAGGGCATTGGCGCAATGGCAGACAGCAGGAGCAGGAAATTGCGGACTAAAACCTGGTAGTAGAAGCGTGATAGCGATTGAAGCAGCGATTGTGACTATAATTGCCTGACTTAAAATTCAGATGCATCTTTCCCCTATGGCCGATTCGCTGATTGACATCCTTAGGATTCAGAATATCCAGTTTGTGCGGGTAGTGTGGTGTGACAATGGCAATATCATTCGGGGAAAGGCCATTCATCGGGATGCGCTGGCGGATCAGCCAGTAGTTGGGGTAGGGCTATCGGCGGCGCAGCAGGCTGTGCCCGTAATGGTGGATGCCGTGGCCCCAGGTAGTGGCCTGGGGCCGGTGGGGGAGGTATGGCTGGTGCCGGATTGGTCCACCCTCCAACCGCTGCCCTATGCCCCTGGTCAGGCTCGGGTTTTGGGAGATATGGTCAGCCAGGGGCAACCCTGGCCCTGGTGTACGCGCCAGTTTTTGAGGCGCATGATTTATCAGGCGGGGGAAATGGGGGTAACGATTCAAGCTGCCTTTGAGCCGGAATTTTACCTGCTCAAGGGCGATACCGGCGGGGTTACGCCTGCCGATCTCACCCCCTTTGCCGCTACCCTGGCCATGGATTTGCACTGTGAGGTGATTAACGCCATCGCGGCAGCGCTATCGGCCCAGGGGCTCAAGATCGAGCAGTACTACCCAGAATCTGGCCCTGGGCAGCAGGAGATTTCGGTGCGTTATACCGAGGCGCTGGCGGCGGCGGATCAGCACGTGGTCTATCGCGAAACCGTCAAAGCCATCGCCCGTCGCCACGGGTTGATGGCCTCCTTTGTGCCAAAACTGTTTGAGCATGCGGCAGGCAGCGGTTGTCATTTGCACCTGAGTCTATGGCAGGGCGATCGCAACATCACCGGCAATGGGCAGGGCGAGCTATCCACCTTAGCTGCCCACTTCATCGCGGGTGTGCTGCACCACCTGCCCGCCCTAATGGCCCTGACTACACCCAGCCCCAATTCCTACCGGCGCTTGCAGCCCCAAAGCTGGAGCGGGGCCTACCGCGCCTGGGGTATGGATAATCGCGAGGCGGCCCTACGAGTACCCAGCAATGCCACGCTGCCCAGCCCCACCCATGTGGAACTGAAAACCGTAGACGGGGCCGCCAATCCCTACCTGGCCTTAGGCGGAGTAATTGCCGCTGGGCTAGATGGTCTGCGGCGGCAGCGCCCCCTGCGCAACCCGGCCATTGTCGATCCGGCTACCCTGTCGGCGGAGGAACGAGCGTCTCGCGGCATGGAGCGGTTGCCTACATCCCTGGAAGAGGCCCTTACCGCCCTGGAGCAAGATACGGTTTTGCGAGCCGCCCTGGGTCAACCCCTGGCTACGACCATCGAGGCAGTGCGGTTAGCAGAATGGCAGGCCATGAAAGACTTCACCCTTGAGGAGGAGGTCGCCCTACTATTAGAGCGCTACTAGATGAACTAGTTGGGCTCTGGTAGACTCCAACCGTAAATTTGGTTGATTTGGGCACAGTCAGTATTAAACGTGTTATGGGCCGTGCGGACAAATTCCTGGCCAAAAATAATTCCCACTGGCACTGAGAATCCCTCAGAATCTACAAAGCCAATGCCATGCTGTTCCATTGCATAAAAGCCATCGAGCATACCAAAAATTTGCCGACAGGCCGCCTCTAAATTAGCTTCAGCCTCTTGCTGGCGCTGCTCAGCCAGAGATTTTTGTTGCCACGCGACTACGGCTGCCCCAATCGTCATAAGTAAAAGAGTTGATAGGGTGCCGACCAAAGCCCGCTGCCGAGTAGTTGCTGAACGCCGACTTTGGGTAATGTAGTCAATTTGTAGAGGAGTAGGGTCGGGGGGGTTTTCAGGCTGGGCTTTGACCAACCATTGCTCTGCAGCGGTTAAGTCCTTTCCCCGCAGTAAAAAACTGCTATGGCGTTGATTAGCAGTCCACTCCAGGGCGCGCACCAGCAATCGAGCATGGGCACTTGCGTACTCTAGGTCGAGGTTAATGGTGTCTACCAGTTGTTGAAAAGTTGAGTCAAAGTCGTCTTGGTCTCGAAAAAACAGCCAGTTTAATTCGCTCAAGGCCGGATGCACCTGCTCCACCACAAAGCCCTCACGCCGTACCACAGGAATCAGGCGCTTGCGATGCTTAGTAGCATGGTCAATTTCCTGACGGCATACCGTGGACGCCACAGAGTCAGGGCTGACGACAAAAATGCAGGTGTGGGCCGCTTCAATACCGGCCTCAATAGACTTCCACCAGGCGGCTGATTGGGGAATATCTTCCCAATCGACCCATGTGTCGTAGCGGCTCTGGCTAAGGGCCTGATGAAGAACCTGAACGAAATCCCTATCTTTGCGAGAGTAGGAAATAAAAACATCAACCATGTTGTTCCTCGCCTTTGCCTGACCTCGTTATAAGAACGAGCGCGAGCGAGCGTCAATAGCCGGTCAGAAATCGTAGTGTTTCTTCTGAAGTAAAAGTTACAGCAAAAGCAAAACCGCCGTAGGCTAGTGTGCCTACGGCGGTTTTGATCCAGTTATCGAGCAGGGCTAAAACCCTAGCCGACTGCGGTGCTGATGGCTTCTACAGGAAAGCCTGCAGCCTTCCAGGCAGCCACGCCACCTCGCAGAATCGAAACGCAGGTGTAGCCAGCGGCGCGCAGTTGCTCAGCCACCAGGCCAGCTTCTTCATCGGTGTTGCTATAGAGATAGATATCTCGATCCAGCTCGAGGCTGCGAGCAGCGGTCTCAAGAAGGGCCTCAGCGGGAACAGAAATTGCGCCGGTAACATGGCTTTGATTAAAGTCGAGGCGATCGCGCACATCCACAATGGTCAGAGCTGGCTCACCCCAATCTAACCGCTCTTTCAAGTCATAAACACGAGATTCGGGCTGTAACGGCGCGGGCTTAGGAATCAGGCCAAAAATACGATTCATGGTGAGAAGGATCCTTAACGACAACGGCTACCTGCAATGTAACAAGAGTTAACCTTTTTTGCAAACTTTTGTTTAGAGATGTGGACACAACGCCAATTGTTGCGGCCTTTTGAATTGAAAAATCTCAATTGCTTCTCAAGATAGACGGCCAGAAAAATCCTGCCATTGCACTGACAGCAACACTCTGGCCATCCTGCCATGTCTCGCAGCGCTCTCGCTATCCCCGCCCTTGGCATAATGAAAGGAGCGAAGCCAGGCGCTAGGGCTGCCTTCGTCATTTCGCCGACTTGAGGACGCTGTTATCACCACGGTTGACAATCAGGCGGCATCCCCAAATGAAGATGCCTGCTTAGCACAGACCCTAAAACCAACCCAGGCTAACCCTGTCCAGGGGGATATTCAACCGCTGCCCACGGCGGTGGCTGCTCAACTGGCGGCGGGGCAGGTAATTGACTCCCTGGCAGCGGTAGTGCGAGAGCTGGTGGAAAATGCCCTCGACGCCCAGGCCAGCCGCATTACGGTACAGCTCTGGCCCGACCAGGGGCAGATTCAGGTGGTCGATAATGGCGTCGGCATGGCCTCAGACAATCTTCTAGTAGCCGCTGCCCCCCACAGCACCAGCAAAATTCGCAGCCAGCCCGACCTTTGGCAGGTCAGCAGTCTGGGGTTCCGGGGGCAGGCACTCTACAGTTTGGCCCAGGTCGGGCAGCTAACTCTCTGTAGTCGCCCGGTTGGCAGTTCTACCGGCTGGCAAGTTACCTATTCTTCCGAGGGCAAGCCCCTGGAGTCGGTTCCGGTAGCGATGGCCTACGGCACCATTGCTACCCTGGCGGATTTGTTTAAGCCCTGGCCAGATCGCCAGAGGGGATTGCCCTCCCTCTCGCGTCAGCTTAAGACGGTGCAGCAGGGAATTTATGCGATCGCCCTCTGCCACCCTCAGGTGACCTGGACGGTGCGGCTGGGCGATCGCCCCTGGTTCTCGCTCACCCCCGGGACTACGGCCAGGGCGCTGTTGCCGCAAATGCTGCCGTCGGTGGCAGACAGCGATTTACGCGAACAGCGGCTCAGGGCGGTGCTCCCAGAGGCTGAATGGCAGAGCGACGGTGCTTCAGAGGGGCAGGTGTATGGCTTAATTGGCTTGCCAGATCGCTGTCATCGTTCTCGGCCTGACTGGGTAAAAGTGGCGGTCAACGGGCGACTGGTAACCTTACCAGAGCTAGAGCAGGGGTTGATTCAAGCCTTCCGCCATACCTTGCCGCGCCATCGCTATCCCCTCTGCTTTGTACATCTCTGGGTGCCACCCCACCAGGTCGATTGGCACCGCAGCCCCGACAAATCTACCCTCTACCTGCGTCAGCTAGACCGCTGGATGGCCCAAAGCCAGGGCTGTGTGGCGGCGCTACTAGGCCAATCGCCCACGTCTGAAGCCGGGGCCGCAAGCGCTCAGCGAGTGTCGGCATTGCTTAAAACCGCTGAGGCTGGGGGGCACTATGGGGTCGCCCCTCAACCGGAAGTGACGCTATCTGACCCGTGGCCCGGTGGCCCCGGTGGTGCCCTGACAGCCCTGGCCCAGGTACACCAGCGCTACATTTTGGCTGAACAGGTAGATGGCCTCTGCCTGATTGAGCAACACATTGCCCACGAGCGGGTGCTCTACGAGCGGCTGCAAGACCAGTGGCAGGTGAGGCCCTTGCCGACGCCGATAGTTTTGGAGCAGTTGTCAGCCCCACAGCTTACCCAACTCGATCGACTGGGGCTAGACGTAGAGGAGTTTGGCCCCCAGCGCTGGGCCATTCGCAGTGCGCCAGCGCCGCTTTGTGAGCGGGACGATCTGCCGGATGCCTTGCTAGAACTGAGCCTGGGCAGCGATTTAGATACGGCTCTGGTAGCCACGGCCTGTCGCACGGCAATCCGTAATGGCACGCCCCTCAGCCTGGCAGACATGCAGCGGTTGCTCAACGACTGGCAGCGTACCCGCAATCCCCGCACCTGCCCCCACGGTCGTCCCATTTGCCTCACCCTAACGGAAACTAGCCTGGCCCGGTTTTTCCGTCGCCACTGGGTAATTGGCAAAAGTCATGGCCTGGAGTAGGGCCTGTGCAGGCGCTGGCCCTGTGCAGTAGGCGCTGGCTATGGTAATAGCTCCAACGTCTGCCCTGGCTTCCCGGATTCCTCTCCTAAGGAGGATAGATAAACCGCATCAATCCGGGCATATTTGATACATACCTAAGAAAAACCGACAAACCCTTGCGAGCTTGTCGGTTGGTTGTGTGTTCCCTGTAGATGACTCGGCTAAAGTTGAGTCATCCTTAGTATCCGGATAAAATCCTGAAATACCTAGCCAATTTGTCACGGTTGGAGGTGAGATTGATCACAGGGCGCTGTAACATCTCCTCAAGCCGTTGCCCTAATGGTGTCAATCTAGGGCAAGATTGAAGCGTTGGCCATTGGATGAGGCCATTGGAGAGGTCAGCATGGGGCTGTTTGATAATGTCTCTGAAGCGAGTGGTAATCTGGCCAACTTCCAGGGCATGAACGCGGCTGAGGGGTTAGCCAGCATTGCGCTGGTGGCCATTGCCGCCGATGGGTACCTCTCTAGCCAGGAGGGTCAGGATATGACCATGCTGCTGTCGCGCTTGCAGCTGTTTAGCCGCTACTCTGACGATATGCTGCATCGTCTGTTTGATGGATTACTGGAGCGGCTGAAACAACGTGGGCCTGCCGATTTGGTTAATCAAGCCAAGGCTGCCCTGTCTCAACCCCTGCGAGAAACGGCCTTTGCCATTGCCACCGACCTGGTGCTCTCCGATCGGACGGTGACTTCTCAAGAGCAGGCTTTTTTAGACGACCTATACCGTATCCTGGAAATTCCCGGTGATACGGCCCTGCAAATTGTGCAGGTGATGACCATAAAACACCGTGGATAACCTGAGCTTGTTTGCTGGAGTTATAGAATCATGACTGTTGCTGAAGCCGAAGCCGTATACGTCTACGGCATTTGCACCGTGCCGGAACAACCACTCAGCTTGCCGCCCGGGCTAGAGGGTGAGACGTTGTTAGTGGGGGTCGATGAGATTGCAGCCATTGTGGAAGTTGGCCTTGATTTGGAGGGGCTCCAGGCCCACAGCCCGCGTTTGCTGAGTGCAGTGCTGAGCCACGATCGGGTGCTGTGCGATCTGTTTCAGCAAATGACCATTCTGCCCCTGCGGTTTGGCACCCAACTGCCCGGTCTCGATAAGCTCATTGACCATCTCCTCAACCAACAGGACAGCTACCTGACTAAACTGGCGGATTTGAACCATAAGGCCGAATACCAGCTCAAGCTAATTCCCGAAGATCCAGAGATCGCTCCAGACTCCGATGACCTTAAAGGCAAAGCATACTTTTTAGCGAAAAAGCAGCGCCTGCAAGATTTGAACACAGCTAAAGAGCAACGTCAGGAAGAATTACAAACGCTTCTAGACTTTATCTACGGCACCTATGATGACGGGGTTTCGGTTGATAAAGTCGAAGACGAAGTGAAAATCTACGTTCTCGCGGATCGGGGGAGCGTTGATCGGCTGCAACAGCATGTGGAAGCCTGGAAACCCCATGCCCCTCACTGGCAACTGGTGCTGAGTGATGCCCTGCCACCTTATCACTTTGTGTAAAGGGCCAAATTAAAGTACCCGCCTGTGTGATGCCACAGGCCAGGACAATTCCATAGGTTAGACGAACGGGAGACACGGGTTACGGCTTCGGTCGCCCGCTCGTTGATTTAACCCCACAAAGGAATTGACCTATGGCTGCTAATCAAGACGAAGCCCTAGCTTTAAGAGACAGCAATCAGCAAGAAATCGTCGGTATTGGTAACTTCCACAAGTCTCTACCGCACAACCAATACGGCGAAGTTGATCCAGTTGCCTACCGCCGGTTTGCCCAAGTTGCCTCCCGACCCAACGGTGATTACGAGATGGTGGCGGCTGGCCCAGTGGAGAACATGTTTAATGCTGGGGTAGGGCCGCTCCCTACCCAGGCAGATCGGCTAGTGAGCCCTCTGACTGGTCAGGCTCGCGAATCCCTCGGCCCTGACCCCCTCGACTATGAAATGCTACCGGCTCCAGAGGTGCAGTCGCTGTCTACGGCGGCGGAAATGGTGGAGCTGTACTGGATGGCGCTGCTGCGCGACCTGCCCTTTGCCGAGTGGTCAAGAAGCACCCTGGGGCTGGCTCTGGATCATGTAGAAACCCTGTATTCCAAGGCCCTTGACCAGGATATGTCAGAGGGCGCGGTGCAACTGGGGCTGGATTTACCCAGAGGCGCTAACGGCCATTTAGACATTCGGCCTCAAACCCTCTTCCGCAGCGGCCTACCAGGAGAAGACATTGGCCCATTGGTGAGCCAGTTCTTTCTCCAGGATGTGGCCTACGGAACCCAGATCATTCTGCAAAAGCAACGCCCCTACACTAAGGGCGTGGACTACCTCACAGACGTAGAAAGCTGGCTCAATGCCCAAAACGGCGGCTACGACAACTGGGCCGATGGCTACCCCGGTGCCAACAACGGCGTCAAAAATCCGGCCTTTTTTGAGGGCGGTGCTACCCTGCGGCGAATTCGCAACATGCGCGACCTGGCCCGCTTTGTGCATAAAGATGCCCTGCACCAGGCCTACTTTAATGCTGCCCTACTGCTGTTAGGCTGGGGGGCCGACCTGGACGCAGGCAACCCTTACCGTCGCTACCTAACGCGCCAACGCCCCTTTGCCACCCTGGGCGGGCCACACCTGCTGTCGCTGGTTTCAGAGGTAGCCTCGCGGGCGCTGAAGGTGGTTTGGCGGCAAAAGTGGGCGGTGCATCGTCGCCTGCGGCCTGAAGCCTACGGCGGCCTGCTAGAAATGCAGGCTACCCACAGCCGCCCCTATGGACTACCGCTGGAGCTACTGCCTAACTCCCTGGTCAACCGGGTACGCGCCCACAACCAGGCCCAGGCTGGCGGCGAGAGCACCCTGCTGCTGCCGATGGCCTTTTCTAGCGGCAGCCCGCTGCACCCGGCCTACGGGGCTGGCCACGCCTCGGTGGCTGGGGCCTGTGTCACCATCCTCAAAGCCTGGTTTGATGAGGAGCAAACCCTGGCCAGCCTGTTTGCCAGAACCCAACCCCGGCACCCTATCACCGGCGAGCGGATTTGCCTGGTTGGCCCCGATGCCGAGGGCTCAGACGTGTTGCCCCCATTGAACGCTGATGTGGCTGGTCGGCTTACTATTGGCGGCGAGCTAAACAAAATTGCCAGCAACGTCGCCATGGGCCGCTCTATGGGTGGCGTTCACTGGCGCTCAGACAACACCCGCAGCCTGCGCCTGGGCGAGCGAGTGGCCACGGTTATTCTTCGCCGCCAGAGCCGCGACTATGCCGAACCCGGTCTAACCATGACCTACCGCAACTTCGATGGCCACCAGGTCACTATAGACTCGCTGGGCAATGTCTCCGTACCGAAAGATCCCGCCCTGGAGCGGTTCTACATGCAGGAGAAGTTTGCTCCTAGAGGTTAGATCGCTGCTAACCCAGAAACGTGACCAAACCTGGGCTACCTGGCTAAAGCCATCCATCGGATGACAGGTATACCAAGTAGCCCAGAGTCTTTGGCCAAGCTAGTGCGCTAAGGCAGAAACCCTTATTTAGCCAGGAATTCCGCTTCTGCCTGCTGCCTTCTACCTTCTGCCTTTCGATACTAAGGTACGTCCACCACTACCGTAGAGCTGATAGCCTGGCCATTGTGGGTTAACCCCTCATGGCCGTTGGCATTTAGGCTTACGGTAATCTCATTGCGGCCCGTGGGTAAGGAGGGCAGATGCAGCCAGTGGCCATACACCCGCGACACATATTCCCCATTCAGGTAAAGATGGCCGTGTCCCTCGCCAGGTCGGTTAGCCTGGTTAACGTGCTCTGGGGCAAAGCGAAAATGCGTGGTTTGAATTTCCAAATTCCATCCCCGCACGGGGTCGGTGTGGGCGATCAAGGCCACAGTAGGCACCGGCTGACCAGCGGGAATCTCCAGGCTACCGTGGCCATGCCCATTCCCTGACGACCCATGAGCAGGTTGCCCATCACCGTGGGTTCCCGCCGGACTGTGGCCCCCATGACCAGCATCAGCCAGAACCGCCAAGTTCGTGCTTGAGCCATGGCCCAGCACCAACGCCGCTGTCACTAAACCTGTGGCTAACACTACCTTTTTCATGGTTTGCGTCTTGCTTTTCATAGATTATTGTTCACTCCTTTTCTTGGCCTAGCCCACAGAAATGCCAGCGCTCTGCCACTCATTCAGCAGGGTCAGAATGTGGTGGTGCAGGTGCGGTTGCCCCTGGGCCTGGGCGCAGTCGGCAGCCTGCTGTAAATCGGCGATGCCGCCCATCTGGTCGCCTAAAGCTTGCCGCAGTACACCTCGCTTCAAATAGGTGCGGGCGTGGTCAGGCTCCAGGGCTAATACCTGGTTGAGTGCCGTCAACGCTTCGCCAATCTGCCCCAGTTGATGGCAGGCACAACTGCGATTAAACAGCGCCCGCACATCCTCAGGGTTGAGAGCAAGGGCACGGTCGAAGTCTGCGATCGCCGCCGCCGGTTGAGCCGCCATTAGTTTGGCCAGTCCCCGATCGTCATAGATATCCGCCAGGGGCAGCGATGCCGAACCCAACTCCACCGCCCGGTCAAAATCCGCGATCGCCGCTGGAAAATCGTGCAGAGCCACCTGAACTAAACCGCGATTGTAGTACCCGCGGTAGTCCTGAGGGCTGAGGGCTAAGCTGGCGTTGGCCGCCGCTAGGGCCGCCTGATAGTGGCCGTTGCGATAGAGGGCAACGCTATGGTTGAGGCGATAGGCCGGGTTATTGAGGTCGAGAGCGAGAGCCTGCTCGCAACTGTCCACCGCCGCCTCGTACTGGCCCGTCTGCAACTGACGAACGCAGCGATCGCCCCACTCAATAGACTGAGACGCCGGGGCCTGAGCCACTGGGGCCTGGACAGTCGGGGCCTGAGCAGTCGGGGCCTGGGCGATCGGGGACTGGGCGATCGGCCCTAGGGGTTGCTGCATCGACGGCTGCATCGGTGGCTGCATTGGTGGTTGGATAGCTGCCATGGCCAGCGCCCAAGCTGGCCAACCCAGCCAAATCCCTAAACTCAGCCAGCCCACTAGCACTAGACCTAATCCTCGACGTGGAACCAACGGCATAGCGCGTCTACCTAATCATTAGAAAACCCCCAACATTTGGTCAACACTGGGGGCTATGAACTGGAGAAATCTAGTCAGGGCTGAACTACCAACCTTTCTCAGCCTGACTCAGCACGTAGGTCGCTACATCCGCGATGTCTTCTGCGCTAAGACGACCCTTAAAAGCAGGCATGGCCGCTTTGCCGTTAGTGACCTGGTTAGTAATGGCCTCAATAGAAGCCATGCCGTATTGCTCCAGATCAGCCTGCTTCAGGGTTTTAGCACCATTTACCACGTTGCCACCACCGATGTGGCAGGCCGCGCAATTGGTGGCAAACACCTGCCCACCGTGGGCCGAATCTGCCGCTTGGGCTGGGGAAGCCAGCCAAAAGGTCAGGGCTGCCGCCATCAGGGTCAACACAAAGCCGAGTCTTTTCATGTCATCTGTCCAAAACAAATTCCTCTCTAGGGGCCATTGTCGCCACCGCCGCCGCCGGGGTCAAAAGACAGCCTGTCGAAGATTACGAAGTGCAAACCCTAGCGCTAGGCAGACTATCCCTCTATCTCGTAAACTTGAGGTCTTCTTGGTTCGCAAAATTTGTCCCTTTGAGGAGGGGAATTTTGAATTCTAAATTGCTAATCCACCTCTGTCCCTCCTAGGAGGGGATGGCCTACTAAAATCGCCAATCCAAAATCGACCCACCCCTGCCCCTCCCAGGAGGGGATGGCCTACCAAAATCCAAAATCGCCAATCCAAAATCCAACATCCTTCCCCCCATGTCTCCTCTCCCTCGTCATCGACCCCAGCAACTCTCCCTAGGGCCACTAGAGCAGGAAATTCTGGCCATTCTCTGGGCTAAAGGAGCCGCAACGGTAAAGGATATTCACGACCACATTCTGGCTGATCCCAATCGTGACCTGGCTCAGGCTTCGGTGACGACGGTGTTGCAGCGTCTGGCTAAAAAGGGTTGGGTGAGGCGAGAGGTAGCGCGGCTAGGGCAGGCTGAAAAAGCCCGCAAGGGGTACCTTTGGCAGGCAGAACTTTCTCAGCAGGAGGCTACCGCGTTAAGAGCCCACAAACAGCTTGAGGACTTTCTGGCGATCGGCAGTCCCGATGTTGTGGCTGCCTTTGCCGATAGCTTAGACTCTACCGCCGTTGAGCGACTCGACGAAATTGCCCAGCGCCTCCGCGACCTTCGCCAAGCCCAGAATGCAGACCAGGAGGAAGACTAATGCACAGTAGCTTAGTTGCCATGATGGTGTTGCTGGCCCTGGTTTGGCGGTGGGGCTGGCGCTCTGGGAGTGGTTCCTGGGCGCGCCGGTGGCAATCGGCCTGGTTGGCCTTTTGTCTACCGCCGCTGATGATGCTTTCTGCCGCCTGCGCCGTGCTGCTGATGGGCCACCACGGCACGATGATGGGCCTGGCAGTTAGTCCGCTGGGGTGCCGCATTAGCTTGGGGGTGTTGGCGATGGCGATCGCGGCGGTTCTGTCCTCGCTGCTCCAGGCGTTGCGGATGCAGTGGACCTTATCCCGGTATGCCACCATCCTCCTCCCCACTGGCGAAAGCGCCCGTCTGCTGGAAACCGATATCCCCCTGGCGGCCCAGGTCGGCTGCTGGCGGTCGGCGCTGCTAGTGAGTCGCGGCTGGTTAGATAAGCTATCCCCTGTGGAACAGCAAGCCATTCTGCACCATGAACAGGCCCACATCCACTACCGTGATCCGCTGTGGTTCTTTGGATTGGGCATTGTGCGTCGGTTTACTTGCTGGCTGCCCCAAACGGAGGTGATTTGGCAAGAACTGTTGCTGCTGCGGGAGATTCGCGCCGACCGCTGGGCCGCCCAGCACAGTGATCCATTGCTGGTGGCGGAACTGCTAGTAAAACTAACGCGCCAGCTAGCCGCCTCTCACCAAACTCCGTCGCTACAGGCCATTGGCTTTAACAACGCCACTGGCCTGGAACAACGGGTAGAAGCCCTTCTGCAAGGAAGCAATGCTCCCAGGGTTGAGCGCCCTAGCATGGGGTTGCTGGTTGGGCTGCTCTTGGCCATGGTCCCCCTGGTGGCCATCGTATTTCACAGCTAAGCCCACTGCCGAAAGAAGCTGGCTTCTTGCCAAACGGTTGCGGCCCGCTGCTCGATATCGGCCAGGGCGGTTGTGGGTAGCGGTTGAAAGCGGCTGGCAGCAGCTAAGTTTTCGTCCAGTTGGGCCAGGGTGTCGGCAGCGACAATGGCACAGTGAACCTGGGGTTGGGAGAGGGCATAGCCCAGGGCCTCGGCCATGCCGGTTAACGCCCCTGGCCGAAACAGACGACCGTAGGCGGGCACTTTCATAGCAATAATGCCGGTGTTGTGCTGCTGGGCAACGGGCAATAACTGGTCGATAAAGGGCGCAGCGGTTTGTCGATCCGCCGCATTGATGGGTGTCAGAACAGTGTCAAAGGGATAGCGATTAAGGGCTTTGACCAGAATGTCGGGGTTGTTGTGGCCGGTAATGCCGATGGCTCGAATTAGCCCCTGGGCTTTGGCTTCCTCGGCGGCTTTGATGGCTCCAGTTTGGCTATCCAGGGCCGTATCCAGATCCCAGTCGTAGGTGAGGGCATGGAACTGCCAGAGATCGAGATAATCCGTCCGCAACCGCTGGAGAGATTGTTCTAACTGTCGCCAGGCCCCGTCGCGATCGCGATGGCTGGTTTTGGTGGCGATTTTGACCTCAGCGCGCACCGCTGGTAGCACTTGTCCTAACCGTTCTTCGCTGGGGCCGTAGTTGGCGGCGGTGTCAAAATAGCGAATGCCCCCGGCGTAGGCCCGCTCGATGATAGCGATAGCCTCTGCTTCGGCTCCTGGGCGGGATAGGGGGGAGGCCGACCCGCCCAGCCCCAGCACAGGAACTACCAGGTCAGTGCGGCCTAGCTGTCGGGTGGGTAGAGCCAGTGGGGCAGAGACAGTGGCCACTGGCGCAGCGCCTGCCGCCGTCGGAGCAGCAGGTAAGACCTTGCCCAGGTTCGATGGCTGAGCCGCAATGGGGCGCTGATAGCGACAGGCCGCGCTGCCCAGCACGCCGCCAAAGAAGGCCGTAATTGTAGTTAAAACTCGACGGCGAGTGAACCGTGGCCGATTACTCATCATCTTTAAAAGCCTGGTGGAGTGAACGCCAACGCCTATCTCAAAAATTCTAGCGTTCTCACCAGGACGCTTGCAGATTGACCCAAAAGGTTACAGAAGTCAGCACCGGCCAGGCCCTCAATCTCCTCGATTAAGCTATCAAAATCCAGGTTTTCACTATCGTGGGCTTTTAGTCTGGCAACGGTGCCTTCACACCAAGCAACAAAATCTCGGTTGTACAACTTAAACGTAAGCAACCGGAGTCAGGAGCCAGAAAAGTAAAGCCTTACGGCTCCTGATAGCGCTTTAGAAGAGTTGTTACACATTGTACTGCTACCCCAAAAATGCTGCCTAAAGACCCGCAAAGGTTAACTATGCTTCTGCGATTCTCTCTAAGCAGCGGGGTGATTGAGTCCTTAAGATGGCTAAGCAGTTACGGGTACCTTAGCGGCGTTCCAGCGCTGGGTTGCTTCGGCAACGCGCTGGCCCAGATACTCCGCCGTCAGGTAGTCACCAGACTCCAGGGCAGCACTTTCCCCAGGCCCAACCATTGGGCTTTGGCCCATAACGCCTAAAAACGAGCCCAGGCGATTGACGCCATCGGTTTTGCCTACGTACTGGCTGGGTAAAGCTGCGGAACCTACCCACACCATGCCATGCTGGGCCGCATTGATAGCCAGATACAACAGCGTGCCCTGCTTATCCCCGCTAGGGGAACTGGAGTGGGTAAAGCCAGCAGCAATTTTATCCTTCCATTGCTGGGCAAACCAGGCGCTACTGGCAGCATCCACAAAGGCTTTGAATTGTGCAGCTACGCCTCCCATGTAAGTGGGTGAGCCAAAGATAATGGCATCGGCCTCAGCCAGCTTCTCCAAAATCTCATCGTTTTGCCAGCGCCCGTTGTGAATGTGCTCGCCGGTAATGCGCAGCACCTCAGCCTGCGCCCCAGCTTTACGGACACCCTCGGCCACTGCTTCGGCCATCAGGTGCGTATGCCCAGAGCCCGAAAAGTAAACAATTGCAATAGTCTGC
>CAYUBC010000024.1:0-16424 GCA_964442885.1 uncultured bacterium
CTGGGGAAGATCTCATGGGTATCTAGCCAGAGGGGCTTGGCCAGTTCCTTCTGCAGGCGTTCAGTTACCTCAACGGCCATTTCAATGGCTTGAATATCGTGTAATAAAATAGCAAATTCATCGCCGCCTAATCGAGCAATGGTATCTTGGGGCCGTAAGCAGTTTTTAAGTCTAACTGAGATGTCAATTAAAAACTGATCCCCCATCAAATGACCTAAGCTATCGTTGATGACTTTAAAGCGATCTAAATCAATAAATAGGATGGCAAAATAATAGTTTGGTCTGGTCTTTTTGAGATTGATAGATTGAGTTACCTTTTTGAGAAACAAGCTGCGATTAGGCAGCCCCGTTAAACTATCTTGAATAGCTTCCTGAAGTAGTTTTTGCTCTAAGCGCTTGCGTTCGGTGATATTGCGTATAACGGCAATCAAATGGCTGTCTGGGGTTGCTAAAAGTCTGACTTCACAATGAATAAGCTGCTCATCGACGTAAAGAGAAGACTCGAAACTTTGGATAGCTTGAGATTTAGATGCTAAATGACTGTATTTGAAAACTTTGACAATGAAGTTGATCGGGAAATAGTCTGAAATAGGTTGTCCTAGGCACTGCTCAGGAACTAACGCTAGGGCTGGATCGACAGCATTTTTGAAAGCCAGGATGGAACCATGACAATCAAGCTTGAGAATCAGATCGGGGAAAATCTGAAATAGATCGGGCGTTTTGTTGTCCAATAATAAGTTGGACGGCTGAGGACTAGTAGACAATGAAACTTGGCTGACAATACTGGCTTCGAGGGTATGGGAAGGGTCTAGGTAGGCTGAATCACTAGTGAGTTTTGCGTAGGTATCTTGACAAAATGAAATGATATCTCCTGGTTCTAGATAGCTTTCTTTAACGGCTTGGCCATTAATCAGTAAGCCATTGGTGCTGGGGTGACCGTCACCATCACCATCGACAATGTAGTAATGCTGATTTAGCCAGATTAAGCTAGCGTGGTAACGGGAAACGCCTTTAGAAAATAGCCGGATATCAGCCTCAGCATCGCGGCCAATGGAGTAAAAGTTCCCCACTAAGGGAAACGTTTGTCTGCGTTTTCCATCCCAAATTAAGAGATTTAGGCTGTGGCGTAAATTGGAGTGTATTGGATAGCTGTCATCATGACTGTTGGTAGACATAGGTTCTTAATGCACGATCCAGGAATAGCAATGGCCCAAACATGTCCAATCAACAACTTAAGGTAATCCATGCTTAAGATCAGCATTCAGGCGCTTGATTAGGTTTGTGACTTCATCCATTTTCTGTTGGTTTAGCATAGCCAAAACCGCCGCATTATCGGTTGGCCTAGAGAATAAGTACCCTTGTACTTTGTCGCAGCCAAGTTGTTGAAGAGATGCTAGATCGTCAGAGGTTTCGACTCCTTCTACAATGACGTCTAAATCGAGGCGATTGGCCAGCATCATAATAGCTTCGCTCATGGCCCAGTTCTTGTTCTGAATAAAGGATCGATCAATTTTTAAGGCATCAAAGGGTAGATCCTGTAGACGCCCTAGGGACGAATAGCCGATCCCAAAATCATCAACGTAGAGCTGTATGCCTAGCTGGCGGAGCTCAATCAACACTTCTAGCGCCAGGCTTTGATTTTCAATCAAGGCGCTCTCCGTAATTTCCAACTTTAAGCTGCCAGGAGTAATATGATTTTGCTTAATGATCTGATCGATTTGGCTAACGAGTTGCGGTTGTAGTAGCTGTACCGTCGATAGATTGACGCTGACGCTCAAGGGAGAAATAGAGGGAAATTCTACCTGCCAGCGGTGCAATTGCTGGCAGGCTTGATCTAACAGCCAGAGCCCTAGAGAACGAATTAAGCCAGTCTTTTCTGCCAGGGGAATAAATATATCCGGGGAAACCAAGCCCTGACTACCGTGCTGCCAGCGAGCCAGGGCCTCAAAGCCAATAATTTGGCTGTGAGCGATAGAAACAATGGGTTGATAAAGCAGGTAAAACTCCCGGTTCTCAAAGCCCTTAAATAGATCATTCTCTAATTGGAGGAGTTCTATCTCTGAGGGGGATAGCAGGGTTAATAGGGGAGCCGGTTGGTTCTCTAGGGCATTGGCTAAACGAGTGAGGCGATCCGCATTGTTAATGGCGATGGCAAGCAAGCGCTGGCCATGATCTGACAAACGGCCAAATTGCTGATGTTCGAGGAGTTTAAGTGCGCCTTGAATAGAGGTCAGAGGGGTTCTGAGTTCGTGGCAGATGAGCAGGGAAATATCGTCGAGTTGATGGAGCGGATATTCTGAAATGGGCAGCGAAACTTCGTCTGAGCAAGCTGAATTAGAATTTGGCATGGTAGATGCGTGTAACGAATAATGTACAAGTTACTGGATTAGGGTTGGCCTCCTTAAGGGGGGTGGCTTGGCACAACCGTTGCTGGTTTAGGGTAGGGGAGAGCGCATTTCTACCCAGACGGTGTAGTGGGTTTTAGAGACCGTTACACAAACCTTGAGACCCCGATTGCTTTCCTCGTTGGCCCTGGCATAGGCCTGTAGCCGGTCGGTGATAGCAAACCGTTGCAGGCAGGTATAAAAATCGTTGCGGAAGAGCATACCATCGTGAATGCCCTCGTTCCAGAATTTGAAGGGGGAAACCAAATCCTCAACCACTGACACAGGAAGCACTGCAAGTTACCAGAGAAACTTCACTTCTAACTTAGTTGGCAAATGTGGCATCCGCGTGAACTTGCTATTAGTAAATGACGATTAATAATTACTAATATTCACTGAGTAACTGCTCAAGCTTTACCACTCTAGGGCTGTTTCAATCTGCCCCCCGAGTAAGCCAGGATCGAAAGGTTTTACCAGAACAGCCCGAGCGCCGGCTGCGGCATAGGCCTTTTGGGTAGCTAGCTTGAGTGTAGCCGTTAGCAGAATGACCGGAATATTCTGGGTGTCTATATTTTCGCTGAGTTTGATGAGCGTCGTCAGCCCGTCAGGGTCGGGCATAATCACATCGAGGAGGATAGCGTCTGGGTGATAGCGGGCAGCTAGGGCTACCCCTTCGTCGCCCGTGGCTGCTGTGGCCACATCCCAATTCTTAGTGATTTCCAGGCTGACCTTAGCAATTTCTCGAACATCAGCTTCGTCGTCGATGATTAGAATGCGTTTAGCGATCATAACAGGTGCTCCAAAGGGTACTAGCCTGGGATTTTAGTCATAATGAAACGAAGTCAGGCTGACACAGCCGTATTCTAGCAAGGGGGCTGAGGACGCCTCTTGCTGCTCAGCTAGAGGGGGATCAGGCTGGCAACCGCGTGCCGATAGAGTCCCTGGATGGTTGTGTCGTGGTTGGGAAAAGCGGCGGTTCCTAGCTGTAGGTTGACCTGAGTTCGGTGCTCTGAACCAGCCAGGGAGGATCTGGCTAGCAGCGGGGTTAGAGTGTGCCGCAGTCGTTCTTGCGCGGTTAGCAAGTCAGTATTCCACAGCCCTAGGAGGAGTTCCGCCCGCTCCCAACTGGCCAGAACATCGCCGCTGCTGAGCAGGTCAGGCAAGGTTTGGCTAAGGGTTGTGAGGAAAGGGTGGTTCAGCTCCTCTGCCGGGTCGTGAGCTTGGGGCATGAGGCGTAGTAGCAGCAGGCTGAGGGGTTGACCACTGCGCTGGGCCAGCTTTAGCAGCAGCTCGAGTTCGACCGTGGCCCTGTGCCGATTGGTCAGACCCGTTGACCAATCTTTACCGGATAGGAGTTGGCGCAGGCGGTAGCGCTCCAGGTGGTGGCTAAGACGGTTGACTAGTTCGGCAGCGTTCCAGGGCTTGAGGAGAAAGTCATCAGCCCCGGCATTGTAGATAGAAGCCGGGTTAGGGGTCTGGTGATGCGGGGCAAGGCCCAGGATGGGCCGCGTTTGCCAGGGTTGTCGCTGTCGTAGATGCTGGCATAGGGCTAACGGGTTAAGCTCTACTAACTCTAAATCTAAAATAATGGCGTCGGGGAGCCAGGTGTCCAGGCTGACCCAAATCGCTGAGCAATCGGTTGGGATTATGACTTCCCAACCCCAGGGTTCCAGACTGGCCCGGAGTCCGTCTAGCTGGCTGGGGCTATCTGTGATAACCAGTATGCGTGCCGACGCAGAGTGGCTTAAGCCAACGACCTGGTTAGCCGCTTCAACCCCAGACGGAGAGGCTAGCCCCAGGGGCTGGTCGCCTGCTGAGGACGGGGCTAGGGGCGGCGCTTGCAGTAAGTGCTGGAGTTGTTTTACCAGGGCGCAGAAGGTGGTTTTGCCTTCGGCTAGGTGAGGCGTTTGGAGCCAGGCTTCCAGAGTATGGGCCAGGTAAGAGCCTGACTCTAGCCCAAACAGGCCCAGGGAGCCAGACAACTTATGGGCGGCAGCCAGGGCCGATTGTTGAATCTCTGGGGGGAGGTGGCCCTGCTCCAGGGTGCTAGCGGCTTGCTTTAAAGCCTCCAGACGAGCATCGAGGGTAGGCTTAAAGCGTTCAAAGGAGTTCACAGCCGCTGCTCGAGCCGCCGCGATTTGATCCGTAGCCGCGATCGACGGCGGGGGCTTGAGCCGGTAGCCCATGCCGTAGACGTTTTCAATCATGTCCTCCACCCCGGCTTGTTTCAGCTTGCGCCGCAGACGCTTGATGTGGGTACGAATGGTTTCTTCGCCGGGGACGTCTTCCAGGCTCCAAAGCCGTTCTAGCAGCATGGTGTTGCTAAAAATGCGCTGGGGATGCCGCAGCAATAGCTCTAGCAGGCCATATTCCTTTGGAGAGAGGGAAAGCGTGTTAGTGTTGACGCTAACCTGGCCAGTATTGGCGCTTAACTCCAGTGGCCCCCACTGCAAGGTGGGGCTATCCACCAACTGCGGACGACGCAGGAGTGCCCGCAGCCGCGCGGTTAGCTCCATGGGCGTGTAGGGTTTGACCAGGTAGTCATCGGCCCCGGCGTCTAACCCCATGACCTTGTCGGTGCTGCTACTCTGGGCCGTGAGCAGCAAAATTGCGCCTGTGTAGCCAGTCTGCCGCAGTCGCTGGCATAGAGAGAGGCCATCTAAACGCGGTAGATTGATGTCTAAAACGATTAAGTCGTAGGTTGTAGTAGCGGCGTACTGCCAACCCGACAGCCCATCCGTCGTGGTATCGACCACGTAATTTTGGGCGGTCAGGTCGGCAGTAAGCTGATCAACCAATAGTTCATCGTCATCCACCAGGAGAATTTTCATGGTTTTGCTACTCCTAGCTCCTACAGCTCTGCCAGAGTTGCGATTAACTGGCTGTGATGCTGGTAAGCTCAGGATATCAGCCAGGATCTAACCCAGATGCTTTGAGGTTACCCGGTCAAAGGCGGGTCACAAACGTTACGGCCAACTACTATCAAAATAGCTGGTTCCTGGAAAAATAGCTGGTTCCTGGGCTATGTCACATGATTCTGTGTTAGCGGGGCAGTCGTCAATCGGCCAGAAAGAAATCTTGGTAGTTGATGATATCCCCAATAATTTGCGCCTGTTACTGCGGGCCCTAACCTCCGAGGGCTATCGGGTACGTTGTGCCAAAAGCGCCGCTATGGCGCTGACGCAAGCGCAAGTTTCGCGGCCCGATCTGGTCTTGGTGGATATTCTGATGCCCCAGATGGATGGCTATGAACTTTGTCAACGGCTCAAGGCCGATGCTAGAACTCGGGAAATTCCGGTAATTTTTCTCAGCGTGTTAGACACCCCAGAGGATAAGGTCAGGGCCTTTGAACTGGGCGGAGTGGACTACATTGCCAAGCCCTTTCAGATTGCCGAGGTGCTGGCCCGCATTCGCTATCAGGTTCAGGCTCATCAGAGCCAGCATCAATTGCGGCTTGAAAATGCCCGCCTGCATCGCGAAAATGCCAGTCAGCGCCAGTCCCTTGCCCAGCTCGACCACTCCTACCAATTGCTAAGCCAGGTGCTAAATTGTCTGGCCGATGGGATTGCCGCCTTTAAGGCCATTCGTAACCAGCAGGGAGAGATCGAAGATTTCCAATGGCTGATGGGCAATGCGGCCCTGGCCGACTGGGTGGGTAAATCGCCCGCGGAACTGGTCGGCACAACCCTGTCTGACCTGTTGCGGGCACACCCCAACGACGACGTGTTTGAGTTGTTTATTCGGGTTGTGGAGCAGCATGAGGTGCTTCAGTATGAGTTGCTCTGTGAACCCGATGGGCAAATTTCCCTCTGGTTTGAGCTAATGGCCAGCCGTTTGGGAGATGGCCTGGTAGCCCGCCTGAAGAATATCAGCGAATACAAGCAAGTGGTAACCCGCCTGCAAGCCATGATTAGTGACCTGCAGGTGTTGACTACCCAGGATGGGTTAACCGAGATCGCTAATCGACGAGCCTTTGACCAATACCTTGAGATGGAATGGCAGCGTTTAGCCCGTATGCAGGAGCCTCTATCCCTGATTATGGCCGATATTGACCAATTTAAGCGGTTTAACGATCGCTGTGGCCACGTAATTGGCGACCAGTGCCTGCGGCGTGTGGCGCAAGCCGTGTCTGAGGTGGTTAAGCGCCCAGCGGACATGGTAGCTCGCTACGGCGGCGAGGAGTTTGCGATTCTTTTGCCCCACACCCATTTGCCTGGGGCTATTCAGGTGGCTAACCGGATTCAGTCTGCGGTGAGAACGCTGAGATTAACGGTGCCGCATCCAGACTGTGAGCAGGTTACCCTTAGCCTGGGGGTAGCCAGTCAAATCCCCAGGCCCCAGAGTCCCTCAGAAAGCCTCTTGACTCAGGCTGACCAGGCTCTGTACCGGGCCAAACGCCAGGGCGGGAACCAGGTTTGCTTCAACGGTGTAGACCCTGAATGGGAGTTTAACGACCAGCCCCGCTACGAGGAGGCATTCGCTGAAGAAGAGGAGTGATCTGAATCCCCAGAAAGTTAATTCAGGCGCGCTGCTCCCACGGTTGTCACCGGGCCTCTTATGGTATGAGAGGCGGTCATCGGGTAGACTCTCTATTGTCATAGCCATGGTGAGTCTAGGGTTGTATTTTCGGAGTAGACCTCTTGAGTTTGCCTGGCTAACCTAGGCTGCTGCCATGCCATCTTTTCCAATTACCGTGTTGTATGTTGCCTGTGGGTCTACGGATGCCGGTAGCTGGCGATTATGGTTAGTCGATCAGCAGCGTTACCGATTTATCCCCTGTGCCCTTGACGAGGTGACCAGCCTGGCTAACCTGGACAATCCCGATGTGGTTTTGTTGGAGGCTGAGGCGGGCCTAACGGGCTTGGATACCATAACCGCCCGGTGGCCGAGCGCCGCGATCGCGATTTTGATTGAGCCACCGCAAGAGGCGGAGATGCCGACTTGGCTGGCGCAGGGCGCTAGCGACTATTTGATTAAGCCCTCCCTATCGGCTCTGCGGTTGACCCATACGGTGCACCAACTGGCCACCCAGGCTGAGGTTCATGCCCTGGAGTTAGCCCTGCAGAATAGCCAACGGTTGACCCAGGAGATGGCTCAGCAGCAGCAGTGCCTGCTCTCCCTGTTAAGGGTTGCGTCTGACCATATCAGCCTGATGGACGCCGAGGGCCGAGTGCTCTGGCACAACCGCCAGGATGGCGAGTTCCCCCCGCTAGGGACGGCTAAGCCGAGCCCAACCCTGAGTTTGGCTGATTGTTACCCCCCGGCGGCGGTCGAAAAGCTCCAGACAGAAGCGATTCCCACAGCGCTGCGGGAAGGACTGTGGATAGGTGAGAACCAGTTATTTGGCCCAGAAGGCCGCATTATTGCTGTTTCTCAGCTCGTGATTGCTCACCGCTCTGCCACTGGCGAGGTTGACTATCTATCCACCGTGATGCGAGATATTACGGACCTCAAAGCGGCGGAACAGGCTCTACAAACCATTAATCGTGAGCTGGAGCGCCGGGCCGAGAGCCGGACGGCCGAGTTGCAACGGGCCAAGGAAGCGGCTGAGGCGGCTAACCAGGCCAAGAGTCTATTCCTGGCCAATATGGGCCATGAACTGCGCACCCCGCTCAACGCTATCTTAGGCTTCAGCCAGCTGATGGCGGCAGAGCCCAGCCTCACCCGTCGCCAACGTGAGGAGGTGGGCATGATCAACCGCAGTGGTGAGCATTTGCTTACCCTGATCAATGACGTTTTGGAACTCGCTAAGCTGGAGGCTGGCCATACTCCCTTTAGCCCTGCTCCTGTTAACCTGCACTATCTGCTGGATAGTTTGGTGGACAGGCTGCGGTTCAAAGCCGAATCGAAGGGGTTGAGCCTTACCCTGCTGCATGCCCCCGACCTGCCGACCCAGGTGGTGGCCGATGAAACAAAACTACGCCAGGTGTTGCTGCATCTCCTGGGTAACGCGATTAAATTTACCCAGGCCGGTGGGGTTACGCTGCGGGTTGTGGTGCGGCAAACTCAACTCCTGTTTGAGGTAGAAGATACCGGCTCCGGTCTAGATACGGAAGACCTAGACCGACTGTTTGAACCCTTTGGGCAGATTTCCCAGGGCCAGGCTAGCCAGGAAGGCACGGGGCTAGGGCTGCCGATCAGCCAGCAGTTGGTACGGTTAATGGGAGGAGAACTGTGGGTTAACAGCGAACTGGGGGTAGGGTCGATTTTTGCCTTTAGTGTGCCGGTTGGTATGGCCAGCGATCAAGCTGGGGTTCCAGGCGGCAGCAACTCCAGACGGATAGCAGGACTGGCTCCTAACCAACCGGTCTACCGCATTTTGATTGTGGAAGATAACTGGTCGAACCGGAGCCTGTTGCAAAATTTGCTGGTACCCCTGGGGTTTGAGACCCAGGGGGCAGCCAATGGCCAGGATGCCGTCGCTATTTGGACTAACTGGCGGCCTCACCTGATCTGGATGAATCTGCGGATGCCGGTCATGGATGGCTACGAGGCCACCCGTCAGATCCGCGCCATGGAGCAACAGCTTGCCACCGCCGTTGACTCTACCGTGGCCAGGCTAGTGACCACTAAAATTATTGCGCTCACCGCCAGTGCCCTGGAGGATGAGCACCGCCATGCCATAGCCGCTGGCTGCAACGATTTTGTGCCTAAACCCCTCCAACCCGACACTATCCTTCAAAAAATCGCTGAGCATCTGTCGGTCAAGTACAGCTATATCGAGGCTCCTGCTCAGCCGGTATCGTCCTCCAGTGTAGAGGTCTACAAACGGCGTAATGTTAACCTGGCGGCTATCCTGCATCCGACCTGCCTGCAGGAATTGCCAGCCCACTGGCTGCATCAACTGTACCAGGCCACTATCAACCTCAATGCCGATCGAATTTTGAGGCTCATTGAGGCGATGCCAGAAGAACATGCCGCTTTAGCAGAGGCTCTCCGGATTAGGGTGCAGGAATTTGACTTTGAAGTTATTCTGAATTTGGTGCAGGGTGCCATGCATGGTGATGGCTGAGGCAAAAGCAGACGCCGAGGGGAGGCAGCAGGTTTCGCTTAGCTTCTAGTTTCCATCCGCTATGCAAAAACAGCATTAAGTCCTACGAAAATTTGTTTTTTGCTGGGGTTTGAAACTGTAATTTGATGGTGTTTTTTCACATCTATTAGATGATGTGGGTGCAAAGAAATAGCGTTAGTTGGTTAGCTGCGAGCTTGCCAAGCGGTTATTTATAGATACTTGGAAGTTTCTCCCTGTCTTTTAGCTAAGATTAGCAATCAGTGTTTGAAAAGGGGACTGGGGGGCGCTAAGACATCAGATACAATGTTTTTTGAATGCCTAGTATGAAGTGTTGAATTTTTTATCGTTATGGCAACTAATGGTTTGGGAAAATTAAGACTGCCAAAAAGTGCGTAGGGCCGTTAGCCCATGGCGCTTTAGCTGCCCGCGTGTTCCTGAGCCGTTTCAATGCTAAGTCCTTGCCCCGCCCTCGCTATGACCCGTCAGGATGTAACCAGCGCTAGCGAAACCCTATTGATTGTCGATGACTCTCTAGATAACTTGAGATTTCTAGCCACAACCCTGGAAGAACGCGGCTATCGGGTGCGGTGCGTGAGAAGTGGCGTCATGGCTTTAAGAAGTGTAAAGCTGCTTCGGCCATCTCTAATTTTGCTGGATATCCGGATGCCAGAGATGGATGGCTATAGCGTCTGTGAGCAGCTCAAGGCCGATCCAGCCACCCAACGGATTCCCGTTGTGTTTCTCAGTGCCCTAGACGATGCCCTGGATAAAGTTAGAGCCTTTGCCGTGGGCGGGGCCGACTACATCACCAAGCCCTTTCAGATTGAAGAACTGCTGGCTAGAGTTGCCCATCAACTCACGATCTGTCGTCTGCAGGAGCAGATGAGCACCCAGAACCAGCAATTGCAGCAGGAAATTCACAATCGCGGTCGATCTGAAGCCCAACTTCGCCAGGTCACGGCGCGCTTATCCATCCTGATTGAGCATTTGCAGGTAGGTGTGGTGTTAGAAGACCCAGACCGGCAGGTGGTAATGGTCAACCAGCCCTACTGCGATCTTCTAAAACTGGGGAGATCGCCAGCTTCACTCACTGGGCTGGATGGTCGAAGTGTGATGCAGGATAGCGCGTCCCTGTGGGGGCACCCCGAGGTCTTTAGTCAGCGCATGGAAGTGATGGTGGCGGTTCAGCAGCCAGTGGTGGCTGAGGAAATTGCCCTGACGGATGGGCGAATCCTGGAGCGAGACTACGTGCCCATTTTTGGCGACTATGGCCTAGAAGGCCACCTCTGGCAGTACCGTGATATTACGGCTCGTAAACAGGCCGAGCGTATGCTCCGGCAGAATTCTCAGGCGCTCAACCGCTTTAGCCAGAGCCTGAAGCAACTGCACCGCCTCAATCTAGTCCGGTTTGATGACTTTGAGACTTTATTTACCGATTATCTGGCCACCGGGTGTGAGGTGCTGGGCTTTGCAAGTGGCGTGGTTGGTAAGGTTGAGGGAAGTCGCTACATCCTCAAAGCCGTTCATGCAGGGGACAGTGGCTTTGAACGAGGCCACATTTGCGCTCTGGAAGACACCCTTTGCCTGAGAGCCGTGCGAGAGCAGACCACGGTTAGTTTGGCCCATATTGGAACTATCCCAGAACTGCGCTCCCACCCTGTTTATCAACGGCTGAAGCTGGAGTCTTACCTGAGTACGCCCATTGTGGTGAACGGTAAGGTCTACGGTAGCCTGTGCTTTTTCGATACTAAACCCAGACCCCAGGGGTTTAAGCAGCACGAGAAGGAAATCATCGAACTGATGGCCCAAAGCATCGCCAAGGTGATCAGTACCTATCGCCTGGAGCAAAAGCAGCAGCGGGCCAAAATCAAACTCCAGCGCAGCGAAGAACGCTGGCAGTTGGCCATTCAGGGCAATAAAGACGGCATTTTTGACGTTGACTTCCGCACCCAGGTGACGTTTTTCTCTAAGCGTTACAAAGAAATCCTGGGCTATACCGACGACACCATCAGCAATGAGGATGTGCTCTGGGAGTCACGCATTCACCCTGATGACTATGAACGGGTCATGGCGCTCAATCAGGCTTACCTGATTGAGCGCAGCCTGCCCACCTATGCCGTGGAATATCGGCTGCGCTGTCGGGATGGTTCCTATAAATGGGTGATTTCTCGTGGCCAGGCGCTGTGGGATGAGGACGGCAAGCCCATTCGGTTAGTGGGTTCAACCGGGGATATTAGCGATCGCAAACAGGCCGAAGTGGCCCTGCGCCAGAGCGAAGAGAAATTTCGCCAACTGGCCGAATACATCGACAGTGTGTTTTGGGTTTATGAGATCCAGGAACGGCAATTTGTCTATGTTTCACCGGCCTATAGCCAGGTTTGGGGGGGCTGCCGTGACGATCTGTATCAAAAACCCATCACCTGGCTGGAGGCTGTGCACCCAGAGGATCGCCACCGGATTGTCCACAGCTTGCCCCGCCATCCTGACCCCGCTCTGCTCAACAACTTTAGCTACGACGAAGAATTTCGGATCCTGCGAGGCAAGGGCGAAGTGGGCTGGGTGCGGGTACGGGGCTTCCCAATTTATAACGAGCAGGGCGAGGTGTACCGCCTGGTCGGCGTTGCCGAAGATTTGACCCAGGTAAAGCGCCAGGAAGAGTCACTGCGGTTAATTGTAGAAGGCACGGCGGCAGAGACGGGCCATGCCTTTTTTGAATCTTTGGTGCGCTACCTGGCCGACAGCCTGAAAGTCCATTGTGCCATGGTGGCCCAGTGTGTACTTCCAGATCGAGATCGGGCAAAGACCCTCGCCTTCTGGTGCCAGGGTGCCCTAGAAACACCCATGGAGTATGACCTGGCAGGCACACCCTGCCATAAGGTCGTGCAGGGAGAGATAATCTGTATTGCCGATCAGGTGCAGGCGCTTTACCCTACTGACCTTTGCCTGACTAAGCTCAAGGTCGTGAGCTATCTGGGCATTCCCCTGGTCAATTCTGTTGGGGAAGTGCTGGGCCATCTGGCGGTACTAGACGACCAGCCCATGGACAATGACCCCACGCGAGAGCTGATTTTGCGCATCTTTGCGGCGCGGGCAGCGGCGGAGTTAGAGCGTCAGCGGGCAGAAGATGCCCTGCGACAGGCCCAGGAGACGGCTGATGCGGCTAACCAAGCCAAGAGTACGTTTCTCGCTAACATGAGCCATGAGTTGCGTACGCCCTTAAACACAATCATTGGCTTTGCCCAACTGATGGCCCGCGACTGCTACCTCGATGCCGAGGCCAGGGACTACCTGGAGATTATTGGCCGCAGTGGCGAGCATTTGCTATCGCTGATTAACGACGTTTTGGAAATGTCAAAAATTGAGGCTGGGCGGATTTCGCTGCATTCTGCCTCCTTTGACCTGGCCTATCTCCTGGCTAATTTAGAATCGATGCTGGGCCTGCAGGCCGAGGCTAAGGGGCTACGCTTAATTGTGGATTGCGACCCGGCGCTACCCACCTCCGTTGTCACCGATGAGGGCAAGCTGCGACAGGTTCTCATTAACCTGCTGGGTAACGCCATCAAGTTTACCCAGGTGGGACAGGTGGTATTGCGAGTGGGGGGCCACTTTCCGCTGCCCTGTGACTGGGTGGCGGCCCACCCCCAGGCGGATGGGCTCCTGAAATTTTCGGTGGCTGATACTGGCCCTGGCATTGCCCCAGAGGAGCAAAACCGGCTGTTTGAGCCCTTTGTGCAAACGGCTGCCGGTCTGCGGTTGCACCAGGGCTCCGGCCTGGGGTTGCCGATTAGTCAGCAATTTGTCCGTTTGATGGGGGGCGAACTCAACCTTGAAACTGCCCTCAGTCAGGGGTCAACCTTTACGTTTACCATCCCCGTACAACGAGCCCAGGGCAAAGCCCCGACCTCAATTGTGGCCTCCGCCCCGGTGCTTAAATTGGCCCCTGGCCAACCGGCCTACCGCATGCTGGTGGTGGAAGACCACCCCGCCAACCGCTACCTGCTGATGCAACTGCTGAAATCCGCCGGGTTTGAGGTGCAAGCCGCCCAAAACGGCCAGGAAGCGATTCAACAGGCCCAGGCTTGGCGGCCTCACCTGATCTGGATGGATATTCGCATGCCTGAGGTAGATGGCTACGTCGCTACTCGCCAGATTAAAGCCCTCGACCTCGACCCGTACCCCGTGATTATCGCCCTCACCGCCAGTCCCTTCTCAGAAGACCGGACTCAAATTTTAGCGGCGGGCTGCGACGACTTTGTGCGCAAGCCGTTTCACGTCCAAACGGTGTTACAGAAAATTGCGGCCTATCTGCCGGTTCACTATCTCTATGCAGCGGAGGCTGACTCGGTGGAGTCTACACCGGGGCCACCCCAGCCCATTGACCAGTCGCCCGAAGCTCGGCCCGCCCTGTCGGAGGTGGGGCTGTGGCTCCGGGCGCAATCCTCTGATTGGCGGCAGGCGATGGTAGATGCCGCCGTTACCGGTTCCGACGCTCGCCTCATAGAACTCATCGACCAGGTGCCCGATGCGCCCGCCGCCCTGACTAACACCCTGACCACCTGGGTCAAAGATTTTCAGTTTGATCGCATTCTGGACTGGTTCGCAACCGAGGCCGATGACTAGGTCTAATGGATCAGCGGTTTCTGTCGATGCTTCGCTTCTGCTGATAATAATGCTTATCACCCGACTTTTCCGCCAAATTTCTCGCCTCATTCAGCGGCTGCCGTTGGTCGCGGTGTTAGAAGTGCCCTACCTGCTGCAAATTTTCATTGTGATTGGCCTGACTGGCTGGGTGATGTTGCAGTTTGGCCGGATGACGGTGGCCGAGTTGGCTACCGAGCTACGCCAGGAAACCCTGGAGCGGGTCTCCAGTTATATCGACTATCAACTCACGCCCGCCCGCCAACTCACCGAAATTCAGGTGGCTGCGGTAGAAACTAAGCTGCTAGACCTGCAAAACTTTGAGCAAATGGGCCAATTTTTTTGGCGACAAATGCAGGTATATCCCGTTGGGTATCTCAACTACGCCAACCCGGCTGGGGAATTTATCGGGGTTGAGCGCCTAGAAGATGGCCGTCTGGTGATTAATGAAACCCGCCGCCGCGATCTCACCGCCATGACCATCTATGAGACTGATGAGGAGGGCCGCCGCACCCAGGCTCAAACCATTTTTGCCCCTGACCCCATTCAGCAAGAAGACTGGTATGCTGAGGCCGTGGCCGCTGGCCAGCCGATCTGGACAGACATCTACGCCTGGGATGATCAACCCGATGTGCTGTCGATTTCAGCCAGCTATCCCCTGTATGATGACCAGAACCAGCTGATCGGGGTCATGGGGGCCGACTTAGTCTTGACGCAAATGGGCGAGTTTTTGCAGTCCATTAAGGTGAGCCCCCTGAACCAGATTTTTATCATGGAGCGCAATGGCCTGCTGGTGGCCAGTTCTGACGGTATTGCCCCATTCCACGTGGCGGGGGAACAGGCCCAGCGCCTACCGGCCAGCCAAAGTTCTAATCCGGTCATTCAAGCTACGGCGGAGGTTGTGATTCAGCGCTTTGGCAGTCTGGCTGAGATTACCCAACCTGTGGCCCTAGAGTTGCAACTGGATGGGGGCCGCCAGTTCGTTAGCCTGGCCCCCTGGCACGATGAGCTGGGTATTGACTGGCTGGTGGTGGTCGTCATCCCTGAATCTGACTTTATGACCCAGACCCAAGCCTACCTTCACACGGCGCTGCTGCTGTGCCTGCTGGCCCTGACGACTGTTTTGCTCATGGCCTTGCTGGCCGCCCGCTGGATTAACGACCCGATTCGCCAACTGGCTAAGGCAAGCCGCGCTATCGCGTCTGGGCACCTTAACCAAACCGTCAGCGTTACGGGAATTCGAGAACTCAGAATGCTTTCCGATGCCTTTAATCAAATGGCTAGCCAGTTAGCCACCTCCTTTAACCAGCTTGAAAGCCGAGTACAGGAGCGCACGGCTGAGCTAGCCTCAGCTAAGCAGGCAGCGGAGGCCGCTAACCAGGCTAAAAGCCGACTTCTAGCCAATATGAGTCATCAACTGCGTACTCCGCTGAATATCATCCTGGGATTTATTCAGGTAATGCGCCACGACCCTGACCTGCGCCCCAGCCACCAGGAAGCCCTGGCCAGTATGCAGCGCAGCGGCGACTATTTGCTATCGCAGATCAATAATTTATTGAGTGCCTCCAAGATTGAGGCTCAGGGGTTTGTGGCCACCTATACCTGGTTTGACTTGCGGCAACTGCTGCAAAACCTGCAGGCCCAATTTTATGCCCTGTTGTTGCATAAGCCGGTTGAATTTACGCTAGATGTAGACAGGCAAATTCCTCAATGGATTCATAGTGATGAAGTTAAGCTTCATCAGAGTCTCTTTAACTTGCTTGATAACGCCCTAAAATTCACGACCGATGGTCAGGTGGTGCTGCGGGTAACTAGCCACCCTGACGATCGTAACCCGCAGCCAGAGCCCATGCCCGGTGAACCCGTATTGACTACCCATACCCTACCCCCGGCGGCTCAGTCGCCAGCGCTAAAACGGGGCTATGCCCTTACCTTCGCCGTCCTTGACACTGGCCCAGGTATTGACCCTGGCGATATGGCTCGGCTGTTTAGCCCCTTTGAGCAAACCGACCTGGGGCAGCAATCGCAAATGGGCAGTGGCCTGGGGCTGTTTATTACCCAGGAGTACGTGCGACTGCTGGGGGGCAAATTGCAGTGCCGCAGTCGGCTTGGCCAGGGTAGCTGTTTCGAGTTTACGCTGCGGGTTAATGGTCGTCCTGGGCGGGTCTTGTGGCCCCTGGCTGACCCCTCTGGAACCACTCAAGTAGAGGACTTTCGGGTCCCCATCACCACCCTGACAGGCTGTCTGCAAACCATGCCCCTAGCCTGGTGCCAGCGCCTGGAGCTAGCCGCCACCAAGGGCGACGACGAGGAAGTACTGGCCCTCACCAACGATCTCCCAACCGCGTCGGCCTCCCTGGCCAAATGGCTACGTCAGAGAGCTACTGACT
>CAYUBC010000025.1:0-16401 GCA_964442885.1 uncultured bacterium
TTTTTCATCCAGGGCGTTACGCAGAAGCTGGAGTTTGGGGATCAACCCGTGGCGCAAGGCCTGGGCCGCCGCAATGTGCATAGCCGCCGGAAACACATCGTTGGACGACTGCGACATGTTGACGTGGTCGTTGGGATGAATCGGCGTTTTGCTGCCCAGCACGCCGCCCGCTAGCTCAATGGCCACGTTGGCAATCACTTCGTTGACGTTCATGTTGCACTGGGTGCCGCTGCCCGTCATCCACACATGGAGGGGGAAATGGTCATCCAACTGTCCGGCCATGACGGCTTCCGCCGCCTGCACAATGAGCTCAACCTTGTCCTGGGGCAGTTTGCCCAAATCTCGGTTAGCCAGGGCCGCCGCCTTTTTGATGACGGCGATCGCCCGCACCACCGCCAGCGGCATCTTGTCTTCCCCAATGGAAAAGTAGCGAATTGACCGCTGGGTCTGCGCCCCCCAATAGCGATCGCTAGGCACAGCGATCGCCCCCATGCTGTCGGTTTCCTGGCGGGTGGATGGTGGTTGATCTGTCATGGCAAACTCTCCTGGGCGTTGCCGGTGTACCACTCCAACCATACGCCAAAATATTCAAGCCCAAAGCCAGGCTCAAGGGCTTTGGCTAGGCTAATTGAACCATCTGCTTTATTGCAGGGTCAACACCTCTTCCTCGAGAAAATTGCCAAACTTGTCGGTTTTACACCACATTTGAGTTCTAACGTTGTAGCGTTTTACAATCCGAGCCGGAGCGCCAACCGCCACTGAGTAGTCGGGAATGCTGCACATTACTACGCTGTTAGCCCCAACAATGCAATGCTTGCCAATGTGAACATCACCAAACACGCAGACATGATCCCCCAGCCAGCTTCCAGAACCAATATAAACCTCGCCAGGCACTTTCATCCGGTTTTCGGAAATGGGTAGGCTAATGTCTTTGTACTCGTGGATGTTGTCGGAGACATAGCAGTAGTCCCCCAGCATAACATTGGCACCAATGGTAACCTTTCGGCAGGCCACAATGTGAGAGCCGTTGCCCAGGTAAGCCTCATCTTCGATAATAATCTGGGGTTTGAATCGCTGGTCTGCGTATCGCTCAATGCAAAACAGCCAGGAATTCCAGGAAATATGAACTCGATTCCCCAGGCTCATGTGTTGAGCACCGTAAACTTTTACGGGCCAGTCTAGTTTGCTGGCCTTACCAACAGACTTGAATTTAGCAAGAGTTCCTTCAACTTTCGCTCTATTCAGCGCTTTCTCCATTAGCAGCAGACAGCGACCTAAGATGGCTACAGGGGTGGAGAGAACAGCAGGAATTTCCATGATTTTAGTACCCTTGAGTGAAAAATTGGCAAAAAAGCTAGGCCATGCACCCAAATAAATACAGACGCATCAAAACGTAGCCTGCAAAGCTCAAAAATGCCGCAACTACTTCTTAATCTAAAGAATTAATGAATGGAAGAAAAAGCTGAACGACTTGATTAACAGGCTAAGCTTGAAGCCTTATGGAGAGATTAAAACTCTCTGGTCAGATGCAGCGAGTGCTCAATTTAATTCAGCTCTAGCGTTTTCTACAGTCTACTAATTGAGCGAACTCCAAAGCTGAGATACTCAAAGCCCAGAAATTCAATATTGCTTGGAACATGGCTTGGAACCGACTGCTTTGAGTAAACGTGCAGCTTTGCCAAAAACAGCTCTTTAGCAAACTCACCAAGTTGACCGGTGTAAAAACCCCATAGACCCCAACATTCATACCCCACCACAGGCCGACACAGCACTTCGGCCTAAAGTATATGGCTTAATCGCAAAGGACAATATCTTCTAAAACAGAAGACCTGAGCGCTCTTGGGTAGAAAACGAACTTCCGTAATCGAGTCGTCTAGGGGGGAGTAAGCATAAGAGTCTTGCCAAAAACTTCAAAAGCAGAAACCGTAACTTCGTCTCTACTAGAGGCGTTGCATCATCAATAATTAACCTTGCCCTGATGACTACATCAGGGCAATTGATACCTCATTTTTACGATACAGGATGCTCTTCAGTACGGCAATAGCTACATCTGGAAAAAACATGTCTTTAAAGTATTGGCAAAGAACGCTGAGCTGCTTTCCTATACTTTAAAGAGTCTTCATAGTAATCATACCTTTAAGTAGCAATGGCGACAGCTAAAACCCCGGACAGTTCCTGGGGGAGGGGTTAGAGAAAAGCTATCCCTCCCTCCTAGACGAAGGGGCGATGGCTGCCTAAGCTCGCCATCGCCCCCTAAATCTGTCCGCCGTGTTCTGATGTCCTTAATTTGGGTGGAAGCCCTAACTTAACTATCTTGGCTGCTCTTTTGCTGAGTTCGCCCAAACGCCGCCAGGCTAAATAGGCCTAAAGCGGCCCCGGCTGCCGGTTCTGGCACAGTGGTTTTGGGCGGTTCAGATGTCAGACTGCGCCCCACAAAAATAGACGCGTGGGATAAATCTTTTTGGTCGAAGGTTGCCCAGGTGCCGCTTAATGTATCGCTGCCGCCCTCAACATAGTAGGAGGTATAGGTGGTTCCTGCTTTAAGGCTGATGACAAAAGGGCTGCTGAGGGTTTGACTAACTGACCAGGTGCCAGTACCTTTGCCACTCTGAACCCAGCTAAAGCCGTAGGAATTAGGGCCAGAGGTTGAACGACCCCCCTCATACTTGCTGTCAAACACCCAGCCCTCACCCAGATTTTGATTCAAAAATGCGGTTAGGTTTTCATCAATGCTGCTAGTAACGTCATTACCCCGTACTGGAGCCAGGCACTCACTGTAGCTCACAGATGAGCCAGTACCTAAGGGATTGCTGGTTACATATCCAGCTGAACAGGTCAAACTGGTAACGGATGAACCGCTGGGGGGCTGATCCGCCTTTGGAGTTTGACTTGTCTGAGGTTGACTGGGCTGGCTAGAGGCCGGTGGGCCAGCGTTAGCCGGTTTACCTTTGGCTTGAACCTGGGGTGCGACAAAGCTAGTTATAGCCGTCAATGCAATCGCACCACTAATCATGCTGAGTGGTTTCATAACCGACTATCCTCCTGTAGGGAAACTGCAACCCTTCGTGCTAGACAGAGAAATCTCGTCTAGACAGCGCTCAAAGCTGTAGAGGTTCCAGGTGTACTTTTTTACTTAAGCACCCCTGATAGATAATCGTTTGCGTCAAAATACGGGTTATACGCGGTATCTATATAAAGCTTTGAAGTTCTGTTCAGTTGTCCCAAAAGAAGGCTCTCGTTTGAGCCCTTCCTTACCTAACCTAGCTAACCCTCAAACTAAGTCTTGAGATGAGTTAAACACATCAACCAGCCTTGGATCATGAACCTGGCCCAAATTGGGAAGAATCTGGCTAAGCTCTTCCGGGGCTTGAGCAATCATGTCTAGCAGCTCGTAGCCACTCATGGTTTGCCCCGTAGCCTGAGAAACGCGATGGGCGTAGTAGTTGACCTGCGCCATAATCCTAGGCTCGGCCTGACGCAGGTACATGCAGAGACAGGCCCGGGCCTGGGCCTCTGGGTCGCGGCCAAGGAAATAAGCCAGAGCCGTTAGCAGGCGGCTTTCATAGTCAGGTAAGTTGTCTTTAAGGGGGGGCATTGAGGCGATAGAGTTACCGGGTTGTGGCATGCTCCAGGATGGGGATGGCTTGAGCGGCATCAAACCGATCCAGGAACTTCATCACTTCACTGTAGTTGAAATGGATCTGAGGTGTACCATTCACAATCAGAACCCAGTGTCCTTTAAGGTAAGTTAAGTGCCAAGGCTCGGCGGGGTTGCCAGGGCGAATTAAATGCTGCTGTCGATCACTAGAACACTCAAACCCAAGGGCCGATGCTCGCTGAAATAACTTATCAGGGATTCCCAGCATAGAAGGCTCCTTCAACGTGTATTCAGGAGCCCAGTATCCCAAGCTTTTATAAAGATCTTCTATGATGAACTTCTCTTAATGTCTCTTTAAGGATCCGACGGCGGTCACAAATTGTTTAGGATCGCTTGACCTATGTCAGGTCGTTAGGCGCGTTTAGCTTAACCAGAGCAGCCCACCCAGTACCAGCGCCACGCTAGCCAGCGCAATCCACAGAAACCCATTGTCCCGGCTGTTGATTTGGCTGGGGTCGAGGGGCGTAGGGTCTGGTTTGGAGTTGGGTTGGGAGGTGGGCCGGGGCACTACGGCGGAACGGCTTAATCCGGAGGTTTGTGCGCCCTTGTCGGCAATGGCTCCCAGGTCAGGAATGGCGCTCATCCACTCGCTAGGGCGCTTCAGTTGGGGAGCTTGGAGAATGTAGAGCAGGTTTTTCGCCTGCTTGCGGGTTTCCAGATCGGGGTGGCGAGTTAGGGTTTCGCAGAGGGCAATCGCCTCGGTTTGACGACCAACAGCACTGTAGGCATTGACTAACCAGGTCTGAATTTCGCCTCCCAGCCCCGTAGTTGCCTTAGCTAGCTCAACGGCGGACTCAAAGTGGCCGACGGCTTGCCGATAGTTGCCTCGCTCAAAGGCATCTTGACCGGAGAGAAATTCAGCCTTAGCCAGATCTAGGGAATCAGCGGTCATGGGTTATATCAAGCTCTTGTAGCATCCTACTAACCCGGTGAGGCGGTTGCAAGGGTGACTGATAGGGATCCACCTAAAAATTTCCTCCATTCGGATAATGTTCCATCAGGAATTGGTAGCAGTGGTGTTGTAGTCCGTCTCAAGGGTTTAAAGCGCAGAGGATCTGAGCTTTAGTTGCATCGGTATCGATACCTTTCCTGAAATGAGTTGCCATTACCTATGGAAGCCATCATCATTGTTGCGGTTGTCCTGATCTTCTGGACGAATGACGCCCTGTTTGGTAGCCCAGTCTCGAAGCCCAAAAAGCCTGAAACTAAAGAAGATAAGCTAGCCAAGGCGCTGGCTGATTATCTTAATGACGGCATCAAAACTAAATAGCTGGTTAAGGGTTTAAGGGGATATCAACTTAAAGCGGGAAATCCTCACCGGGAAGACAGTTAGGGGTCAGGGGTCAGAATACAGGAGGGATCAAACTTCTGAAGGCTGGCTCCTGCATTCTGAGGTGGCCAAACTGTCCCGGTTTACGTTGATACCTGGTCTGGGCGGTCTACCCACTATACTACGTTCAAAACCCTGTAATCAAGCCAACGTCAGCAGAAAACCCCAGACTTTGGCTGCTGAAACAGACATTACTGGAGCGATCTTTCCACTAACCAGCTCACGGTTTGAGGAAAGATGATAACCAAAATTAGCACCGCCAACTGAATTCCCATAAACGGTAGAGCGCTGCGGTGGATATCCTGAGTTGTGACTGACTCTGGAGCTACGCTTTGCAGGTAAAACAACGAGAAACCCACCGGCGGCGAGATAAAAGCAGTCTGTAAATTAAGCGCCATGACTACGCCAAACCAGACCATATCTATTCCTAGTGCCTGGGCCGCTGGCACCAACAAGGGCATAGCAATAAAGCAAATTTCAATGAACTCTAAAAATACCCCCAGTAGAAAAATTGTTAGATTAGCCACCACAATGAAGGTCAGGTAACCCCCCGGTAGATTCACCAGCAGGTTTGTAATTAGAGTTTTGCCGCCCAAGGCATCGAACACCAGGCCGAAAAACGCTGAGCAAATCAAAATCATCATCACCACGCCGGTCACAATGGCAGTGGCGTGGGCGGCATCGGTTAGCAGTTTGAGGTTGAGGCGGCGGTTCAATGCCGCCAGTCCGCAGGCTCCCACCGCGCCGACGGCTCCGGCTTCTGTAGGCGTGGCCAGACCAAAGAAAATGCTGCCTAGTACCATAAAAATCAGCACAACCGGCGGCACAATAGCTTTCACAGCCCGACGGGCCAGTTCACCCCGTCCTAATTGGCGCACCGCTAGGGGCAACGCTGGGGCTGTGCTGGGCTTCAGAAAGGCGATGACTAGGACATACAGCGCGTAGCAGCCTGACAATAACAGCCCTGGCAGCAAGGCTCCCAAAAATAGGTCGCCCACCGACACCCCGATCTGATCGCTCAAAACAACCAGTACCAGACTAGGCGGAATTAACTGAGCCAGGGTGCCCGCTGCGATAATGGTGCCTGCTGCCAACTGTTTGTCGTAGCCGTAGCGGAGCATAATCGGCAGCGACAGTAATCCCATCAAAATTACCGTCGCGGCAACAACGCCAGTGGCGGCGGCCAGCAGTGTACCTACCAGCACCACGGCCAGGGCCATGCCGCCTCGGATGGGGCCAAGCAGAATCCCGACGGTTTCCAGCAGTTCCTCCGCCAACCCCGACTTCTCTAAAACGGCTCCCAAAAATACAAAGAAAGGGATGGCCAGCAGCGTAAAGTTTGACATGGTGCCAAACCAAAGATTGGGCAATAGCAGCAGCCGATTTGGATCAAACGCACCGACCAGCCATCCCACCAGGCCGAAGACCAGCCCTGTACCCGCAAAGGAAAAGGCGACGGGGTATCCCGTCATCAGCAGTAGAAAAAAGCCAGCGAACATGGCGATGGATAACCACTCGTAGCCCATAGAACTCCTTAGCGCGTGTAGGTGGATTGGGGTGATCGCCTTAATCCCTTGAGGATGGTTACTCCAGTGGCGGTAGGTTTACGGCGGCTACGGGAGACGTGGCTCCCTCTGCGTAGCCCTGCCAGATAGCCCAGTACTTAATCGCCTGGGAAACAGCCTGAATCAGCAGCAGGGTAAAGGACACAATAATCATGCTCTTGATGGGGGCCCTGGGCAAACCATCGGCATCGGGCGATACCTCCCAGGTGCCCCAAGAGCCATCGGGCAGCAACCCCCAGGATTGCAGAACCGGGTTAAAAGTGACCCATATCCCCAAGATGCAGAACGGGATGAGAAATAACGTAGTGCCCCAAAACCCAATCAGGGCTTTGCGTTGTCCCCCCCAATGAACCTCTAAAAAATCAACCCGCACGTTGGCTCCCCGTTGGAGAATGTAGGGGAAACTCAGCAGAAACATGGCAGAAAAAAGGTACCACTGCAACTCAATCAGCCCGTTAGAGGAGAGCTGCATGCCCAGGAAACGGCCAATGTAGCGAGCGACAACGTTGTAAAACCCCACGGCTATGGTGAGCAGCACCAAGCCAGTGAGGAGCTTGCCAATCGGCTCAATCAACCCATCAATAATTCTGGAAACCTGTAACAGCCGCCTGACCGCGCCAGAACTCAGCACTTATTCTCCTATCTCCATAGCAGGCTAACGCTGAGGTCGATAATATCAGCCCAGCGCCCTGCGCGGACGAGTCTGCAAGGAAAAGCAGTAAGGGACTCGCAAGAAAATAAGGGCTCTTCTGGGTTTGTGACTGAGAGTGTATATGCAGATACACTTTGCTGGCGCTTAAGGGGCTGAAACCCTTGTCAGGCTTGGCATAAGTCTGGCTTATCACCAGATACCCAGAAGAGCCAAAATAAGGTACCTATTGCCATCTTTCCTAATGGTGCATTGCTGGGGGAATGTACCCTACTGGTATTGGTACCGGTGCATTGCTGCGCGAATGCACCGGTACTACAGTGCTCAATCCCCGTGCTCCCTGTCCCCTGTCCCCCGTTACCGGTTTCCTGTCCCCTCGCGTAGCCGCTGAGGTCGAAACCCTAACTCCCACAGAGGTAACAGGTAGAGATACACCGCATAGGGAATAAACTCGGCGTTGACCATCAGCAGGGTGGCTGGTATTAAACCCGCAATATTCCAGGGAATCAGCGGTGCCAGAACAACGGCAGTATTTTCTAGGTCAATCGCCTGCTGCTGGGCTGAAAGATGAGCCTGGCGGTAAATGGGTTGGGTGAGCTGGTAGGTGAGCAGAATGGCCATGGTTTGAGTGCAGCCGTAGGCGGCGGTGGCCAGGCTTGTGACTAGCGTTCCAGCGAAGAGGGCACGGCCTGGGCTCAGGGTTTGCAGCCAAGTTTGGAACAGGCTTAGGGTTTCAGTTGCGGCTAGTAGCCTGGCTAGAGCAGTGGAAACCATAACCACCAGGCATACTTTAGCCATTGGCCAGAGCCCCCCGCCCTGGAGAATGTCGGCCAATTCTGTCGGGGTTCTGAGATCAAAGCCCAAGATGAGAAAAGCCCCTAATTGTCTGAGAGTGTAGCCCTGCCAGCCGATCGCAATCACCGAGGCCAGGCCTAGGCTCAGGAGTAGGGTTAGCTTAACGGATATACGCAACGCTACCAGCCCAAAAATTAGCATGGCGGGCAGCAGGGTTACCCAGTGCAGGCTAAATGCCGTGGGGAGGCTGTCCCAAAAGCCCTGCTCGCCCACCACGAGGGGATGTTGCCAGGAGGCGAGTAGGTAAATGACCCCAGAGAGCAGCAATGGCGCTGTAGAAGTTATGGCCATGACTGGGAGATTGCTGTAAAGCTTAGTCTTGGTTAGCGTTGCGACCAGATAAGCACTGCTGGACAGAGGTGAGCAGCGATCGCCCACGTAGGCCCCGGCGATGATGGCTCCAGCTGCCCAGGGCACACTGACGCCGCCACCTCGGGCCATAATCATCAGCGCCAGGCCAATGGTGCCCACTGCCCCAAAGGAGGTGCCAATCAGCACCGATACGGCTCCAGTCAGCATAAAGGCAGAGAGAAGAAACAGGCGAGGTTGAATCAACTGGAGCCCGTAGTACACCAGCGTAGCCACGGTTCCGGCGGCCAGCCAAGCGGCGGTTAAGCCCCCAATCAATAAAAGAATGCTCAATACCCCAAAGGACTGCGGCGCCCCCCGCCACAGCATCGCTATCAACTGGGGCAGAGCGACCCCCCGCCACCAGTACAGCCCCACAAAGCCGACCAGGGTGAGGGCTAAAGGAGGCAGTAGCCAACCTCCCGTAATCGCCGTGATCACCAGCATGCCGGAGGATATACCCAAAGCCAATACTCTATCCATGCTTCGGCTGACGTTAGTATCCCCTGTTGCTAATATCTGTGGAGTTTAGGCTACGGCAGTGGATTTATCTACCGATGCCATTGACAGGTTCCATGCCTGTTGTGCATAGATGGACAGCTAAGAAAGGTGGGGAACCTTAGACGATAGCCATTCTGCTGCAAAGCCGTTAACAAGTTCCCTGAACGAATAAAATTGAGTTTCAACCGTTTCTATTCATCCAGACAGTACGTTTATGAGAGCCTACCGGGCAGCCGCCTTACAGATGAACAGTGTGCCAGATTTAGAAAAAAACCTGGCCCAGGCCGAAGAACTGATCGATCTTGCGGTGCGCCAGGGAGCAGAGCTTGTCACTTTGCCAGAAAATTTTTCCTTTCTAGGCGATGAAGATGCCAAAATTGCCCAGGCGGAAACTATTTGTCAGGCCAGCGAAGCCTTTTTGAAAACGATGGCTCAGCGCTATCAGGTCACCCTCATTGGGGGTGGCTACCCGGTACCTGCTGAGCAGGGCAAAGTCTTTAACACGGCGCTACTGGTATCCCCTGAAGGCGAAGAACTGCTGCGCTACGAGAAGGTGCATCTATTTGATGTCAATTTGCCCGATGGCAATACCTACCGCGAGTCCAGCATTGTTGTGTCGGGCCATCTGTTGCCGGATGTGTTTCCTTCTAAGGATTATGGCATTGTGGGGCTGTCGGTTTGCTACGATGTGCGTTTTCCAGAACTCTATCGCCATCTCTCTCAGCAAGGGGCGGAGGTGCTGGTGGTGCCCGCTGCATTTACTGAATTTACGGGTAAGGATCACTGGCAGGTGCTGCTTCAGGCCCGCGCCATTGAGAATACGTGCTACGTGATTGCCCCGGCTCAAACTGGGTTTCACAACAGCCGTCGCCAGTCCCACGGGCACGCTATGATTATTGACCCCTGGGGCATGGTGCTGGCCGATGCTGGGGTACCCACAGGGGTGGCCATTGCCGAAATTAACCCTAACCGTCTGTCGCAGGTGCGCCGCCAGATGCCCTCCCTCTCCCACAGGATGTTTTTGTAATATCTGTAGATTGTGGTGAACTCTACAGGAATAGAAAACTCATGTAAATTGAATAGGATGAGTTTTGGCGGTCTGCATGGTGGATTGGATGAGTGGCCTAATTGGCACCGCCCCGGGGTTTTTGCAAGATTGCGTTATGAGTAACGTCCTCTGGCTGGCTGAGATTTCTGAAGCCGAGGCCGAGCCGCTGGTGCTGGCCAGTGTGCTGCTGAGCCTGATTGTGGTTTACTTAGCGGCCAAAATTGGCGGCGAACTCTGCGCCCGAATTAACCTTCCCCCCGTGTTGGGAGAACTAATTGGTGGAGTAATCGTCGGGGTTTCTGCCCTGCATCTGATTGTGTTTCCCAACGAGGGTGGCGGCGCGGCTGACTCGTTGCTGATGCAATTGGTGGGCTGGGTGTCGGGATTGCAGCCAGACGATGGGCTGCTTGGGGTGTTCCAGGGCGAAAGCGAGGTCATTTCGATCCTGGCCGAACTGGGCGTGATTATTCTTCTGTTTGAGATTGGCCTAGAGTCAGACCTGAAGGAACTCTTGCGGGTGGGGCCGCAGGCGGTTGTTGTTGCTGTGGTTGGAGTGGCTGTGCCCTTTGTCGCTGGCACAGCGGGGCTCATTGGGTTGTTTGGTGTCGCTACTATCCCAGCTATCTTTGCTGGCGCGGCTCTAACGGCTACCAGCATTGGCATTACCGCTAAGGTGTTGGCCGAGCTTCAGAAGCTTAGCTCCACGGAAGGTCAAATTATTATTGGGGCTGCCGTCCTGGATGACGTGTTGGGGATTATTGTGCTGGCTGTGGTGGCTAGTCTGGCTAAAACCGGAGAAATTGAAATTCTTAACGTCTTCTACCTGGTGATAGGTGCTGCTGTCTTTCTCGTCGGGTCAATTTTTGTGGGTCGGCTACTTAGCCCGTATTTTGTGGCAGTAGTTAGTAAAATGCGCACTCGTGGCCAAGTCTTGATTAGCTCATTGATTTTTGCCTTTGTGCTGTCCTACATTGCTGCGGCAATTCAGCTAGAAGCGATCCTGGGAGCCTTTGCGGCTGGCTTAATTTTGGCGGAAACCTCCAAGCATAAGGAATTGGAGGCTCAAATCAGCCCCATTGCCGATATGCTGGTGCCAATTTTCTTCATTGTGGTAGGGGCCAGAACGGATATTAGTGTACTTAACCCCCTGGATCCCAGCAACCGACCGGGGTTGATTATTGCATCCTTCCTGGTGGTCGTCGCTATTGTGGGGAAAGTCGTAACCGGGTTTTTTGTGTTTGGGCAACCTGGTATCAACCGTCTGGCTGTGGGTGTGGGTATGATTCCCCGTGGCGAAGTAGGTCTGGTGTTTGCGGGCGTTGGAGCGGCCAGCGGCGTATTAACAGACTCCCTGGATGCTGCCATCATCGTCATGGTGATTTTGACAACGTTTTTGGCCCCTCCGCTCTTGCGGCTGGTCTTTCAGGAGGACGATACCCCGCCTCCACTCCAGATGGAAGAGGACGCCGTACCGGCGGCTACAGCGTCACAACCCTCTGGTCAGGAGTAGGCCGCGGTTATGGATGACTGACTCCAGGGGTAGGCCTATCTCGTTAGCTAAAGCCAACAGCTAAAGCCAATGTTCTGGCGGCTGAAGTGGCGTTACCGCCCCGTTTAGGCTGGGTGTGGTGTATTTCGGCCCAAAACCCGCTAAACTCATGACAATCTTTTCTATCAACCTAGACATAAGTACTTATGGAGAATCGGTTTCATCAACGTCACGCCGTGACGACTGGGCCTGCTCGCATCGGCATTTTTGACAGTGGCGTTGGTGGGTTGACGGTGCTGCGCGAGATCTATCGCCAGCTTCCTAACGAATCGGTGCTGTACTTTGGCGATACAGCCCGGCTCCCCTACGGGTCACGTTCTCCGGAGGAAATTCTCTACTTTGTGCGCCAAATCCTCACCTGGATGGCTGCTCAAAACGTCAAGATGGTGATGATGGCCTGCAACACTAGCTCAGCCCTGGCCCTGGATGCTGTTCAGCAGGAGTTTCCTTTCCCGATTTTGGGATTGATTCGCCCCGGTGCCCAGGCCGCAGCTCGCATTAGCCAGCGCATCGGGGTGATTGCCACCCAGGCCACGGTGGATAGCTATGCCTATCCCAGTGCTATCCAGGAGCTCGCGCCAGATAGCCAGGTCTGGCAGGTCGGCTGCCCCAAATTTGTGCCCCTGGTTGAAAGCAATCAGATTCAGCAGCCCCAGGCTCGGCAGATTGCCGCAACCTACCTGCAACCGTTGATGGCCGCCAAAATCGACACGCTGATCTACGGCTGCACCCACTACCCCCACCTGGCTCCAGTGCTGAAGACTATTCTGCCAGCCTCCACTCGCTACATTGACCCCGCGGTTTCTATGGTGGCGGCGGCGGCTCAAGAACTCGATGTTCTGGGGCTGCGCAGCACCACCGCCGCCTGGTCAACAGAATTTTACGTCAGCGGCCCAGCTCCCGGCTTTAAGCGGCTGGCTATGCAGTGGTTGGGCCATCAACCCCAGGTTAGCCAAGTCTGTCTGCCAGAGCTAACGGCCAGGCCGGTTTTTTAGCGTTCTGTCATTTAGCGATAGCCCGTTAGGGTAGGCGCAGCGGCTAGCGCTAGCCAAGGTCTCACCATGGGGTGCCCATCAAAAGTCGCAAAATGCCACCAATCCCTGGCTAGAAACCGCCCAGAATTTTCAGAGTAGTCGAGACCGCTCTGGCTTGCGGCTATCCCAGGAGAGTTCCAGGGCTTTGCGAAAGTCATTCATGGCTTCATTAGCGCCGAGGCCGAGGCGAATGTTGGTGTGGCCCCGCCCAATATAAGCTTCCGCCAGGTTGGGGTTGAGGGCAATGGCCTGGTCAAAGTCTTCCAAGGCTAGCTCCCACTCATCCAGGAAGTAGAGGGCATAGCCACGATCGCAGTAGGCCAACGCATCCCCTGCATTTAGCTCTAGAGCCTGGTCAAAGTCGGCAATGGCCTCCTGATAGCTGGCCTGGCGGCTAAAGACCCGGCCTCGGTTGGCCAGAATCCGTCCGCAGTCGGGGTTAAACCGTAGGGCCAGGGTGTAGTCGGCGATCGCGCCTTCCATATCCCCCACCTGGGCTCGTAAGAGACCCCGGCTATCGTATAAATCTGCCAGCCGAAAGCGCAGATTCAGGGGAGTATCTTCGCTCAGGGTGGCATCCTCCGGGCTATCCAACGCTAGCCCCACCAGGGTTTGGTTGTAGGAACGGTCTTGCAGGGCAGGGTTGAGTTGCAGCACGGCGGTGTAATCGTCAATGGCACCCTGAAAATCCCCTAGTTCGTGGCGTAACATGCCTCGATTAATGTAAGCCTCGGCGTAGTCAGGCTGGCACTCCAGGGCTTTATTGATATCCAGGGTGGCCTGGTAATAGTTACGCAGTTGAAAGTAAGCCACCGCGCGATAGTTGTAGGCCTCAGCGTGATGGGGCTGCTCCTCTAGCAGGCCAGTTAAATCTAAAATCGCCCATTGGTAGGCTTCGCGGCGGTTCTCGGCCAGGGCGGTGTGGGCACCTTGGCGGAGGTAGGCTAAGCCTCGCCAGAGCAAAATCTTGGCAAATTTAGGCTGCTCCCTCAGAACTACAGTAAAGTCGTCAATAGCACCGCTGTAGTCTTCCAAATCGAGCTTGATACGGCCTCGGTTGCTGTAGGCTTTAATGGCTGAAGGCTGAAGCTGCACCGCCTGATCTAGGTCAGCCAGGGCGGTGGGCAGATGCCCCAGCAGCCGATAGGCGCTACCCCGGTTGATGTAGGCATTCACAAAATCAGGATCGAGCCGAATGGCCATGGAGAAATCATCAACCGCTGCATCGTAGCGTTGCAAATCCCGGTAGGCACAGCCTCGGTTGTAGTAAGCTTTGGCGCAACAAGCATCCAGCCGAATAGCTTGGGAAAACTGCTCTGCGGCTTCCTGAAAATAGCCCAGCCGAGCTTGCTCGATACCGGATTTAAGTAGTTCCCTGATAGTCATACAACGGTAGAAGGGGCAAAATGTAACACCGTAGCCAGGCCAGTAAAAAGGCAACAGTGCCACCCTGTTGAGCCGTTCAAGTTTTGAGTAGGCTTCAGTATGATTAGACTCATTATGCAATGAGTGGGTTTAAAAGGCTACCTCTAGCCAGGCTGGCTGGCTGTCAGTTGGTTTTAGGGGGTTAAGGGTAAGTATTTCTACTACTACTATAGCAAGCCCGTCTCTGTGGCTAGCGTTTTCCCTTGGGCAAAATCTAGCCATTAGGCTGGTTGATTGCCGTTGAGTGGTGACCAGGGAACCCTCATCCACGGCTGTTTAAGACAAACCAAGGAGCTTTCTAAACGTCTTCACTTTGCCCGCGTAGGGCGGATAGCGCCAGTTGATATCCAACCAAAACGGCTTACGCAGCACACTCTTCAGGTTAGAAAAGGTCTCAAAGCTGTACTTGCCGTGGTACGCTCCAATGCCGCTGTTGCCAACGCCGCCAAAGGGCAAATCCCACACCGCTACCTGCAAAATCACATCGTTAAGGCAGACTGAGCCTGCCGATGTCCGTTGCAGTACCTGGTGGTGCACCTGCTTGTTACGAGAGAACACATACAGGGCCAGGGGTTTGGGACGGCGATTAATCGCCGCGATAGCCTCCTCCAGACGGGGGTAGGTCAGGATAGGCAGAATCGGGCCAAAGATTTCCTCCTGCATAATTGGGTCGTCCCAGGTTACGGTGTCGAGCAGGGTCGGGGCGAGGTAGCGATCGCTGGGGTTGTACTCCCCCCCAGCCAGAATACGACCCTGAGCTAGCAGCCCCACCAATCGCTCAAACTGCCGCTCATTTACAATGCGGGCAAAGTCAGGGCTCTGGGCGGAGTCGGGGCCGTAATATGCAAGTAACTGCTGCTTAAGTGCTTCCACCAGGGCGGGCTTAACGGCCTCTTGCACCAGCAAATAGTCGGGGGCAATGCAGGTTTGCCCAGCATTGAGGAACTTGCCCCACAAAATGCGGCGAGCTGCTATGGTGACGTCAACATCGGAGTCTACAATGCAGGGACTCTTGCCGCCCATCTCTAGCGTCACTGGTGTTAACTGAGCGGCGGCGGCCTGCATCACAAGTTTGCCGACTCGCTCCCCGCCAGTGTAGAAAATATGGTCAAACTTCTCAGCGAGTAGCGCCTGGGCTGTGTCTACGCCACCCTCGACCAGCGCTACATGGGCTGGGTCAAAGGTATCTGCCACCAGGCGAGCCAGCACCCCAGACGTGGCTGGAGCCAGTTCTGAAGGCTTGAGGATGGCGCAGTTGCCAGCGGCGATCGCCCCCATTAGGGGCGATATGATTAGCTGAAAGGGATAGTTCCAGGGGCCAATAATCAGCACCACACCCAGGGGTTCGGGCTGAATCCAGGCTGAACCCGGCAACTGGCTGAGGGGTAACGATACATGTCTGGGCTTGACCCACCTCGGCACCTTTCTAATTACGTAGTCTAGTTCGCTAATCACCCCTACTTCGAAGTAGCCTTCAAATTCGGGGCGGCCCAGGTCTTGGGTGGCGGCGTCCACAATCTCTGCCTGGTGCTTAACAATCGCCCCCCGCAGCCGTTTGAGTTGGGTCAGCCGAAAGTCTAAGTCGCGGGTAGCCCCCGTCATCCAAAAGGCTCGCTGGCGCTGCAAAATATCGGCAATGCTTGGCGCAGGGGCAGTAATTGTCATAGGTCAGACCTGGAGTGCTTAGTTTTCATCCTACAAAGGATTGGCCTGGTCTGGCGGCAGATCTAGAGGCGACAATTCGCGAGAGCGACCCTACCGTTGCTGACCGGTCAGAGATAATAAGGAAGCATTCAACTCAAACTTTGTTACTATACCTACCCCTATGCGATCCCTAGTCTTGAAACTGGTTTGTGCGATCGCCCTGACGATTAGCACGTTGCTCACGCCTTCCATGCCTGCCCACGCTACCCCCCTAACCGCTATGCACCTAGCCGCACTGCCCCTCATTGGCACTATGTTTTCTGGTCAGCGACCCAGTAATTTGGGCGTTAAAGATGGCAAGCTCGCGCCCTGCCCAACTTCTCCCAACTGTGTGGTTAGTCAGGGGATACCGGATGCTGGCCACGCCATTGCCCCTCTGCCTTACAGTGGCGATGCTACCAGCGCCATGCAGCGCCTCGAAGCGGTGGTTAAAGCCATGCCTCGCACGGCCATTGTGGAGAAAACTGACACCTATCTCTATGCTGAGTTCACCAGCCAGTTGATGGGATACGTGGATGATGTCGAGTTTTACCTTGACCCAACTGAGTCGGTCATTCACGTGCGATCGGCCTCTCGCTTGGGAGAATCAGACCTGGGGGTTAACCGCAAGCGAGTTGAGGCTATTCGCAGCGCCCTGAGTGCTTAAGTTAAAGTACCTCCGGCGCTGCCATAAAACGTTGTATAGCAATCCTATTTGATTCATGAAAAGGATCCATATCGATGCATTTTGGGGAA
>CAYUBC010000026.1:0-16297 GCA_964442885.1 uncultured bacterium
TAAGGTTTTCGTGGGCAATCTTTTCGCCCTTTTTGTCGATGAAGGGAGTGGTGCCGCGCTCAATTTGGGTGGTTTCTAGCAGGTGGCCACAGGCTTCGTGGAAGATAACACCGCCAAACTGGTTAGCCATAATCACCGGGTAGGTGCCTGACTCAACGTAGTCGGCATAGAGCATTTTGCCCGCTGATTCAGCCACGGTTTGGGCGGTGTTTTGGTAATCCCAATGTCTCAAAAAATCAGGATCGCTGGTATCGCCCAGGCGTTGACCAATGGAAGAGCGATGTTCACCATCGGCACAGAGCAGATTGTAGCCAACCGACTGGGTGAGGCGAATGTCGCGGGCAAAGGTGCCATCGCTGGCGGCGACCAGTACCTCCTGCCAGTCGCGGAAGTAGACGGCGCGGCGCGACTGCACATGGCTGGCATGCTGCGACAGAGCGGTGTTAGCGGCTAGCAGCACATCACCCATTTCCTGCATGGAGCTACAGGCGCTCAGCCAGTGATCCTTAGAGCGGGCGCTAGCGTAATCGCGCAGCAGTTCCAGGTTAATTTCAGAAATGTGGGCTGCCGGGCCGGGCAAAGTCAGCCCCATAATCGAGAGGGCTTTATCCAGCGCGGCTTTAAGGCCAATAAAAGACAGATCGTTGGTGCTGACGTAGCAGTCGGCTTTGCCCAAAAACACCCGCACCCCAGCACCGGTGATGATGCGAGGGGAGATGCTGGTAATCGCATCGTCCTCCGCTTGGCAGCTAATGTAGTTGCTGCGCTCCAAGAAAAACTCGACAAAATCTGCGCCAGCAGCCCGGCCCAGTCCCAACAGGGTAGACAGGGTAGGCTCCCAAGAAAGATCGAAGCGATCGCGGGTCGCCGCATAGTCTCTGGTCAACAGGTCATTCGTTTTGAGCAGTGGGGTCGGTGAGGGTGCAACCGTCATGCCAAATCAATCCTTACAGGCTAAGAGGAACGTCAGCTAGGCAGCGATTTATTCAGTCTAACAAACCCTCGCCATCTGGGTGTCCTGGCTGCTTTCCCCTGACTCAGACGATTTCTAAATAAAAACCTATCCCTGTAAGCTGGGCAAAGCTGGCGTGCCCACCGGAAGATCGCTGATGGGCAAGGGCCAGGCTCTTTGCCCATCCTACTCAAGCGGCCATAACCCGCCTATTTGCAAACGTGAAAACCCTTATAACCAGGGAATTCCCCTTCACCCTTCACCCTTCTGCCTTTTGCTACTAACCCGCTCCTGTACGCTCTGCATCACTTGTAAGCAGGTGTCATGCCTCTGTATCCTTCCGTTACAAAGACATTAAGGGTTACCTGTACGCTCTGCATCACTTGTAAGCAGGTGTCATAGCATTGACATCGCCTTGCAACCCAGTCGCCATATCCTGGGATTACCTTAAAAACAATCCACAAAAAGTTTGAGGTAATGACGACTATGTCCAAAGTTGAATCGGAGCGAGCGACTAAGCCCATGAGTACTGTAGCTAAGTCGATGGCGCTCATGGTGTTGGGGGCTGGCGTAGCGGTAACAGGTACCCAGGGCGTTGCGGCATTGAATGCTCTGGTTCAACCTTCTGCCATGGCCGCACCAGAGGAAACAGTTGTTGAAGAGAATAGGGCACAGGACAACCGGCTGGCGATTGCGCCCTCGGTGTCAAGCCCTAATTTAATTGCCGATATTGTACGTGAGGTGGGGCCTTCGGTAGTGCGGATTAATGCCTCTCGCACCGTACAAACTAATTTACCCCCGGGATTCCAGGATCCCCGCTTCCGGCAGTTCTTTGGTGAAAATGTGCCTTTACCGCCCTCAGAGCAAATTCAGGAAGGAGTAGGCTCTGGCTTCATTACTACTGAAGATGGCCAGATTATCACCAACGCCCACGTAGTAGCCGGGGCTGACCAGGTGCAGGTGACGCTGAAGGATGGCCGTTCCTTTACGGGTGAAGTGGTTGGGGCCGACCCGGTAACTGATATCGCCGTGATTAAAATCGACGCCCAGGGGTTACCCACGGTGAAGCTAAGCGATTCTGAGCAGATTCAGCCAGGGGAATGGGCGATCGCCATCGGTAACCCCCTGGGCTTAGACAGCACCGTTACCGCTGGCATCATCAGCGCCACCGGACGGTCTAGCCGAGAAGTGGGCGTGCCCGACAAGCGAGTTAGCTTCATCCAAACCGACGCGGCGATTAACCCCGGTAACTCCGGTGGCCCCCTGCTTAACCTGAATGGCGAAGTGATTGGGGTCAACACCGCCATTATTCAGGGAGCGCAGGGCCTCGGCTTTGCCATCCCCATCAACACCGTAGAGCGGATTAGCTCTCAACTGATTGAGAATGGCCGGGTTGAGCACGCTTACCTGGGCATTCAAATGGTGACGCTGTCTCCAGAAATGAAGGAGAACATCAACAGCGATCCCAACAGCCCCTTCGCCGTTGAGGAAGAAGAAGGCATTCTGATTGCGCGGGTGATGCCTAACTCCCCAGCGGCCCAGGCTGGCCTCCGCGCCGGGGATGTGATTACCGCCATCGAAGGTCAGACCGTGAAAGACGGCGCTGAGGTGCAGCAGACGGTAGAAAGCACCGGCGTCGGCCAGAATCTCTCTATTACCCTGCGACGGGATGGTCGAGAAGAAAACATCAACGTTCGCCCTGGCAATCTGCCAGCCCAGTAATGCATCTGCCTACAGATTCCCCACAGGTGCAACGGGGAATCCACCACCCAGGCGCAGCCGAAGCTGCGCCTTTTTTTTGGCCCATCGGCAATCCGCCATTTGATTAAGGTGTTTTCTGAAGAAAAATTTTTCCAGTGGTGGGCTGTGCCTACAGTACGTAGGATGACTGAACTTGAAGTGAGGATCTGCTTTCCTGGAAACCTCCTAAGACAACCTGGACTCCAACATCGCTGCCTAGCAGAGAGATTCCTTCATCCTTCATCCTTCTGTCTCTGGTCATCCTTCTGTCTAAAGCCTTGTTGCGGCAGGCGGATGTAGCGGCCTGCCTTTTACCTGAATTCAGGTGGATTTACGCACTCATTCCGGAATTTAGCAAGGGTATGCTGAGCAAGACGGCGATAACCCCAGCCAACCCGGTGATAGCATCGCTAAGTTGTCCGGTTTCCGCCCGGTCTAGCTGAAGACTGTATAAGCTCCCCCCAGTCAGTCTTCAACTTTTCATGAATTTGTTTACCTGTGGCCTGCCTCCAACTACCCAAGCGGGTCTTCTTTATGAAGAATTAAATGGAGAGATGTTGCCCAGCCCGATGGCAGGCTAGCCGCACAGTAAGCAAATCCTATGTCCTACCCATTCTGTGCTTACGCTCATTCTGGTATTTAAGGCGAGCCTTTTCTATGCGAATTCTGATTTATTCCTACAACTACTATCCTGAACCCATTGGCATTGCACCGTTAATGACCGAGTTGGCAGAAGGGCTAGCCGCTAAAGGTCACCAGGTAAGGGTTGTAACCGCTATGCCTAACTACCCCGAACGAGCCATTTATCCTGGCTATCGAGGCCGCTTGTACCAAACCGAGCAGCGCAATGGTGTGCTAATTCAGCGTTGCTTTGTCATGGCCCCTCAAGGGGCTGGTCTACTGGGGCGGTCTTTGTTAGAACTCAGCTTTATTTCCCTAAGTTTTGTGCAAGCCTTACGAGGCTGGCAGCCAGATATTATTCTAAACTCCAGTCCCTCATTACCGGCTTGCTTGCCGGTTGCCGCCCTCAAATTGCTGTTTCGCTGTCCCAGCGTCTTGAACTTGCAAGACATTTTGCCAGAAGCCGCTATTCAAACTGGTCTGCTCAAAAACCCCCTAGGGATTCGCGTGTTCGAAGCCCTTGAAGCCTTTGCTTACCGTAACGCCACCCGCATTAGCGTAATCACTCCCAGTTTTCGGGAGAATTTACTGAACAAAGGCGTTCCAAACAGCAAAATGGTCTCGATTCCTAACTGGGTGGATGTGGATTTCATTACCCCTCGTCCCAAAACCACTAGCCAGTTTGGTCAACGCCACAACCTTAAGGACAAATTTGTCGTTCTCTACACCGGCAATATTGCTGAAACTCAGGGTATTAGCAATGCGATACACGCAGCCAAACTGCTGGTTAATTATCCCGATATTCAGATTGTTATTGTGGGCGAAGCCAAGCAGTTGGGCCATTTAGAGCGGCTGCGCCACGGCCTGGGGCTAACCAATGTGTCCCTGCTTCCCTTTGTGCCGAGGGCTGAGCTACCTGATATGCTGGCCGCTGCCGATGTTGGCTTAATTATGCAAAAGCGTGGCGTAGTGGGGTTCAATATGCCCTCTAAAACCCAGGTGTTGTTAGCTAGTGGCCGACCAATTTTGGCTTCTGTGCCCCACCAGGGGACATCGGCTCAGGCTGTAATGGCAAGTGGCGGTGGCCTGGTGGTGGAGCCTGAAAACCCTGCTGCTTTAGCTCAGGGAATTCTAGACCTTTACCACAACCCAACTAAAGCTAAACACTTGGCCCAGCAAGGTCGTCGCTACGCCTTGGAGAATTATTCCTTCCACCGTGCCCTAGAGAAGTATGAGTCGCTGTTTTATGCTCTAACGGCTTCTCAATCGGCCCAGGGGCAGACGGCTGAAAGCTCCCTGGCGTTTGGGGTGGCTCAGAAATAATCTACTCAAATCATCTACTCAGTTTCCTCAATGGCGAGGGACACACGACTGCCACCGATACTACGCATTTCTCCGAGAAATTGCATGACCTGTTCGTAGGGCAGGTCTTGATCGGGAAGCAGAAAAACAATGTTATCCGGGTTACGGCTGAGGTAGGCGGCCATTTGGTCTTTCAGGTCGTCTACCTCAATGGGTTGGCCGTTTAACCGGATTTCATTTTCGGTCACCAGTTCCACAATGAATGGATCGGCAGGTAAAGGTGGCGGAGCAGTGTTGGTTTCCTCGGCTGGCAACTGAACATCAATAAGCTTCTCACTGCCCAGGGTGATAGTAATCATTACGAAGAAGGCAAGAATGCCCATCATAACGGTCAGCATTGGCACCAGATCGACCGGTGGCGGGCTTGGGCTTGACTTGGATTTAAATTTCATGATGCGTTAAGTGCGCTCGGCTGTGCCAACAAACTCACCATGGCGGGGCTGGTCAGCAACCATCGTAGTGGGCTCGTACCAGTATTGACGATAAATCAGTTCTAGCTCATTGCCAGCATCAGAGAAATAATCAATCTGCTGGGCCTGTAATGTGACCAAAACCCGAAAAATGAGCAAGGCCAGAATTGCCACAATCATGCCCGCTGCGGTGGTAATCAAGGCTTCGCCAATACCGGAGGCGGCTGCCGTGGCTTGCTCGCCGGTGCCACCGCCACCGATATTCAGGTTACCGAAGGTCGCAATCAGACCTGTTACAGTACCCAACAGCCCTAACAGCGGTGCCACAGCAACAATGGTTTCTAATAGCTTGTCGCCCTTGCGCATTTGGACAAATTCCCTATCTCCAGCGGTTTCCATCGCTAGCCGAAAGGTCTCTGGAGAGGGGTTTTTTAGGCGTAGGGGAGCCAGTAAAAAGCGGCCAATGGGAATGTCTTGGGCCTGGGCTGCAATGCTGGCCGCTTGACTCAAATCCCGACGAGCGGCATCTAAAACTTCATTAACGACTTGCCCTTCCCGTTGCAGCAGCTTTGTCCAAAATAGAGTCCGGTCAAGGGCGGTAGCAATGGTTAAAACAGAGCACCCTACAATGGGAACCATAACAGGCCCACCTTTAACCAAAAAATCTAGAACGGTTGTCATAGGTGTTATTCAACGTTGTTAGTGTAGGGAGGCTACGGTTCAGCAAGAGGCTACAGTCAGAACCTACTATAACTAGACTATCGAAAGACAACAGCTAGGACATTAAGGCCAGTCGATTTAAGTCCTAAGGAAAGATTAACTTGAGCTTATCTCATTGTCTCTCAGGCTAAGAACTACCAGTTCTGGCTAGATTTAGTCATGTCAGTCATCGTCTCCGGGTACGTAGGGTCGGTTAATGGGGCGACCTGTGGGGCCAGTAACAGTGGTGGTGGTAGTTACGGCGGAGGATTGGCCAGGGGCAGCGGTAGTAGTTGGGCCAGCGGCGGCTTGCCCCGGCGTTGCCTTCGGTTGAGGAGCCCCAGAGCCAGCAGCAGAGGAACCGGCTAGAGCGAGGGGGCCAGCGGTGCGCATTTCCTGCCAATCCAGGTTGCCGCTGGAATCAACCTTTACCAGCACCGAGTTAATAGCGCTGGAGCCATCTACCAGACCCCCAACGACCTGGCACTCAAAGCGATCGCCCGGCTGGTTGACCCGGTAAATGGCTGTGCCACAGTCAACCAGGGCTCGTTTCCCAATCGCCTCAGAAAGCCCTTGCTGGAGACTATTCTCTACTTTGACGAGGTTAAGCAGCACCTTCGAGTTGGGTACATCCCAGGTAACATTGCCCTGAGAGTCTTGCTGGGTGACGTTGATGGTAAACGTGCCTTCTGGGTTTAGTTCACCCACACAGCGGAAGTAAGCCCCAGCCTGCCGAGTCACATCAGTAGGGCAGCGCACTTCCTTTAGCGCCAGCCGCCGTCCCTGACGCTCAATATCAGCTTTAATCATGGCCTCGGTGCTGGCTATATCGAGGCGGTTGCTACAGGCGGTTAGGGTTAACGCACTAAACAACAGCAGGCCCAAGGACGTTTTAGTAGTCATGACCAGTTCTTAGGGAGGGTACTAGGGCTCTAAGGGCATCTCACATCTATTATCTTGCGTTAAGTTTGACCATTTGGTGAGGCGACCTGTCAAGCTCGGCTACCATTCCCACTCGTGGGTGGTCTGGGCCAGCGTCGATAGGTATGCCTGGGGTCTTGCGGTAGAACAGCATGCCTTGGTTGTGCCTGCCCTGGCCCGCATAATATTAAGGGATAGCCCTTCACACTTGTTTACGATGCCAAGAGACCTGCGACAGTTTTTAAGCCTATTAGACCAGCGAGGACAGCTTCGGCGCATTACGGCTCCGGCAGATCCTCATTTAGAAATAGCCGAAATTGCCAATCGTTTGCTTTTGGGGGGTGGGCCAGCCCTCCTGTTTGAAAATGTTAAGGGAGCGCAGATGCCCCTAGCCATCAATGTGCTGGGCACCGTTGAACGGGTATGCTGGGCCATGAATATGGAACACCCAGCGGAACTAGAGGGTTTAGGAGAAAAGCTGGCGTTGCTCTATCAGCCTCGTCCGCCCAAGAAATTTTCTCAGGCCGTGGGGTTGGGCAAAGCCCTGTTTGATGTGGTCAAAGCCAAGCCCATGCGCGATTTGTTACCACCCTGCCATCAGGTGATTCTCAAGGATGAGGCGGTGGATTTAACCCAAATCCCCATGCTCCATGTCTATCCAGGGGATGCCGGTAAGGTTATTACTTTGGGATTAATGATCACCAAAGACCCGGAAAGCGGCATTCCCAATGTGGGGGTCTATCGCCTGCAACTGCAATCTAAAAACACCATGACCGTTCAGTGGCTTTCGGTGCGGGGATGCAGCCGGCATCTACGCAAGGCCGCCGAACTGGGCCAGAAGCTAGAAGTTGCAGTGGCGATTGGGGTCGATCCGCTGGTTATTCTGGCGGCCGCTACCCCGCTACCCATTGATTTGTCGGAGTGGCTGTTTGCGGGGCTCTATGCCGGCAAAGGCATTCATTTAGCTAAGTGCAAAACCGTTGACCTGGAGGTGCCTGCGGATTCGGAAATAGTGCTGGAAGGCACCATTACGCCAGGGGAAACGGCTGTGGACGGCCCGGCTGGGGATCACATTGGCTATTACGGGGGCGTTAATGAGCAAGCCCCGCTGCTGCGGTTTCACTGCCTGACTCACCGCAAGAATCCGATCTACCTGACTACCTTTAGTGGTCGCCCGCCCAAGGAAGACGCGATGATGGCGATCGCCCTTAACCGCATTTACACCCCCATCCTGCGCCAGCAGGTGCCCGAAATTCAGGACTTCTTTTTACCGATGGAAGGGCTGAGCTATAAGGCCGCTGTGCTGTCCATTGAGAAAACCTACCCAGGTCAGGCCAAACGCGCGGCGTTAGCCTTCTGGTCGGCATTACCCCAGTTCAACTACACCAAGTTTGTGATTGTGGTGGATAAATCCATCAACATCCGCGACCCGCGCCAGGTGATGTGGGCGGTTACCTCCAAGGTAGACCCGGTCAGAGATGTGTTTATTTTGCCTGACAATCCTTTTGATCGCCTGGACTTTGCTACGGAAAAGCCGGGTCTGGGTAGCCGCATGGGCATTGACGCTACGACCAAGGTTTTCCCCGAAACCGATCGTCCCTGGAGCGAGGAGCTGATTCCTGACCCCGATACCGCCGCTTTGGTAGACCGCCGCTGGGCCGAGTATGGGCTGGGAGATTTGAATCTGGCTGATGTTGACCCCAATCTATTCGGCTATGACCTCCGGTAGAACCGCTATGGATAGATGGATTAGGGCCAAGATAATGAGCCCAGCCGTCAGCCGACCACACCTTAGATGTCTGGTTGGGCTGCTCTTGGTTGGGACACTGGTGACGGGTAACCCAAGCCCGGTTGTAGCGGCGGCTAAATGCCAAATTCTGGATGGCCATCAGGTCTGCCTGGAAGCCATTAAACGCAGCGCCAAATACCCCTGGGAGTATCGGGTAACGGTTAGGGTGGATGGGCAGAAACAGCCTGAGCAACGCCATGACTGTCGGCAGGCCATCAGGGATATGCTCCCAGCTCAGGGGACTGCAGATCTCACTAAAGCCAGAACTCGCCAATGGATTTGTCGATTAGTGGGCAACTAGGCCGGGTGTTCTGGTAGCTCGGACGTAGGAGGAGGAATAGGCCTATCTTCAACGGGCTTATCCTGAGGCGGTGTTGGTGATAGGCCGTTGGGTGATGTTGCCTCCGGCAGCAGGTCAGGCATTGGGGCCGATTGGGGTAATTGGGATGGCTCTAGGGGGGCTTCCTCTGGTTCCGTCCCAACTAAGGGAATTTCTTCCACAGCTGGGAGGGTTTCAAGGCTGAGCTTAGTGGGTTGAATGCCGCCTGCTAAACGCTTCAAGAGCTTGGGCTTGGCATCATGGAGGAGATAGATGACGCGATCGCCCACCCGCCACGACTCACGCCCAATAGCCACTTGCAAGGCACCCTCTCGTTCCACCAGGAGCGGCACCATTTCGCCACCGCGAATTAAAGCGGCCAGATGAGCTTGCTGTAGTTCGGTATTGTCCTCCCGTAGCCGGGTTTCGCCCAGGCGCACTTCCCCATCCGCAATGTAAGTGTTCCACTTCTTTAGGGACAGTTTTGGCGTTTTCGCCTCCTTGAGCTGACCTTGCCCCAGCAAATCACCGATGTCCTTATCCTTGGGCATCACCGCAATCACACGAGGAGGCTGAAATTCCTCCAGCGCCCGCTGGGCTACAACAGCGTTGACCTCACCATTTTTGGTCATGGCCAGAAAGGTACCGGCTTTATTTAAGCCTGCCTGCTCCAGGGCATCGTGATCCAGGGCACTACTGATTAGAACATCAATGCCCTCCTCAGCCGCTTCATCCCTGGCGTTCTCATTAGTATCGATGAGTACGACAGGATCGCCATAGTCCTTAATCAGTCGGGCAATCAGCAGGCTCAGGGGGCTACATCCTACGATCACAGCGCCAACCGCATTAGCTTTGGTTAAGCCCAACCAGCGGGCCACAAACCGGGCTGTCAACCCCTGCACCAGCACCGTCATGATGATGGTGAGGAATACCAGAGCCTTGATGGCATCGCCGCCGCTGATGCCACGCTCGGTCAGCAGGATGGCAAATAGCGAGGCCACCGAGGCCGACACAATACCTCTAGGAGCGACCCAGCTCAGGAATGCCTTTTGCCGCCAGTTCAGGTCGCTGGTGCGGGTGCAGAGCCAGATGTTGATGGGTCGAATCACTACCATTAGCAGCAACACCGTACCCACAGCGCCCCAGCCCAGGGCGAATACACTGGCAATGGACAGATCGGCAGCCAGCAAAATAAACAGCACCGACACCGCCAGCACCGTCAACTGGCCCTTAAAGCGGCGCAGCAATCGTTCGTCAGGGACGGAGAGCGATCGCACTAAAATCCCTGCTATCACGGTAGCCATCAGCCCCGACTCGCTGCGAATGGTTTGGGCCAGGCCAAAAATCCCCCACAAACCACCAAGCACAACCAGATTCCGCAGATCTTCACTTAAGAAGCTGGCTCGTTTCAGAAAAAGCCCGATTAGTCCACCGCCGATGGCACCAATTAGGGTGCCAATGCCCAGCCGCATCGTCAACCCGCCCAGGATTGAGCCGGGATCGGCATCGCCGTTGAGAATAATGCCCAGCACCACGACCGCCAATACCGCCCCTACCGGATCGATCAGCACCCCTTCTCCCTCCAGCAGGGTGGCTACCTTACGGTCTACCTTGACCTGGCGTAGCAATGGCGTCACCACCGTAGGGCCAGTCACCACAACCAGCGAGGCATAGAGGAAAGCCAGCGTCCAGGGAAACTCACCCAGCCAGTGGGCGGCAATGCCCCCACCCAGGAGGGTAATAAACACACCAATGGTGACCAGATTACGGAGGCTGTTGGAAACTTGACCCAGCTCACTCAACTCCAGGCTCAGGCCCCCTTCAAACAGAATTAGCGCCACACTCAGCGCCACAATCACTTCTAGCCCTACGCCTAGATTCTGGGGGTGGATCAGCCCTACTCCATCGGGCCCCAACCCGATGCCAAAAAGCAGCAAAAAAATAATGCTAGGAACCTGTGCTAACTCCCCCACCACCTGAGCTGTAACCCCGGCCAAAACCGTAATCACAATTTGCAGCGTCAGCTCGAAGGCAGTATCCATAGGGTAATTTAGGGGCAGCGTGTAGGCGATGGCAGCACCATCCCAGGGATTAAGTCGCAAACCTGACGCAAGTGACTAATCCTGAAACACATCCCGTATAGGATAGCACTCCTGTTAAGACGAGGCACCTAACCTACTATAAACGCGAGGCTAATGACAACAGCTAGCCGCCAATTCAACCATGACCGAGATTAGCTTAGCAGCGCGGCATCTCATCAATTCAGATGCTGAAATCACGGGTGTCGGCTAAAAGCGTGACATGACTCAATTAGGGATTTTAGAAAGCAAGAACTAGAAGGAGCTAACGGCCCTACTTGCCGCTCTGATAGGCCGTACCGCCTTCATATCCTGGCTTAGGTGGATACCCAAACCACTCGATATTACTTTTCTAACTGAAATTTACAGGCTAAAGATTTGGGGATAAATTGATACCACTACACCTCTTATTATGGCCAGCTTGGCTGTAAAGCTTTGTTTCATTTCCTAAGGTTATCCTACAGCTCAATATGCTAATCGTTAGCATTTTAATGAATGGTAAAAGTGTTTGAATTCACTGAAAGGAAAACACTACTAAGAATCAAAAATTATCCACTTGCAAATTAAAGATTGCTCCAATCTCTTTGGAGGATAGCCTATGCTTGGCAGCCCATGCATCGAAGGATGTGTAGTGCCTGACGTGGTATTTTGTCTATGGGGAAAAGGACGCTGTAAGCCGTCCAGAGCCAGGGAATTTTTTGCCCATAAAATTATCGTTATCTTCGGCATTCCTGGTGCTTTTGCCCCGCTGTATTCATCTTTGCAACTGCTGGATTTTCATCAGCATAGAGAGCTATTTAGGCGTAGTGGAGTTGATGACATAGTTTGCCTTTCCGTGAATGATCCCTTTGTGATGCAGGAGTGGATTGAGCAGGAAAGCATTGATGATATAACGATTATCCCAGACGGTGATGGGGAGTTTTCTCGCCAGCTAGGTATGTTGATAGATTGTCGGAATCAGGGCATGGGGGAGCGTTCACGTCGATATTCTATGCTGGTTGTGGATGGAATCATTAACAAAGTTTTTCTTGAACCTGCTGCTGTACAGGACAGCCTCACAGTAGCTGACGCTAAAACCATGCTGGCCTACCTTAATCCTCAAGCTGAATCACCCCCAGAGGCGGCTTTATTAGTTCATCTTTGGAAAGCCTTATTGGAGCCTCAAGTGAGTCTGTCGGGAAGTTTGAATTACTAATTCAAAATAGCTTGAAATCTCAAAGGAGTTTAAATCATGGCTAAAGTTGCATTGCAGATGGTAGAACAATCCGGGGTTGACGTCAAAACCCTTGTAGATAAGCTAGTTCGAGCGGCTGCCGCAGAGTTCACCACCTATTTTTACTACACAATCCTGCGAGTTAACGCCATTGGCATGGAGGGAGAAGGTTTAAAGGAAATTATTGAAGATGCCCGCCTGGAGGATCGTAACCACTTTGAAGCTCTGGTGCCTCGCATTTATGAACTGGGCGGTGAAATTCCCCGCGACATTCGCGAGTTTTGCGCGATGGCGGCTTGTCCAGATGCCTATTTACCTAACAACCCTCGCGCCATGCAAGAATTGCTGACCGTATTAGTTGAAGCAGAGCGGTGTGCCATTCGCGTTTATACCGAAATCTGTAATATGACCTTTGGTAAAGACCACCGCACCTATGAATTGTCCCTGGCTATTTTGAACGAGGAAATTGAGCACGAAGCCTGGTTTAGTGAGTTCCTGGGCGAAGGCCCCTCCGGCCATTTTCGCCGTCGCCATCCTGGTGAATCACCCTATGCTTCGCGATTTATGGTAGTACCCACCAATGGTCATGGCGGTTAGGAATGAAGCAACTCAGCCCACCTCAACCCCAGAGGCCATTCGGTATGTGGATTGCACTACCCTCGATCAACTCGCGCCGGGGGCATCCAAGCTGTTCTGGGTAGACGCCTGGCCGATCTTAATTATTAATGAACAGGGGCAGATTTATGCCCTCTACGGATTGTGTGGTCATCAGCACCTATCCCTGGAAGGCGGGCAGGTTTGGCAGGGCGTTATCGATTGCCCCTGGCATCATTTCCAGTACGACTTAAAGACTGGAGAAAACCTCTATCCAAAGCGGGTTTATCCCTTACAACACCTGCCCCATCTCGGCGAACAGGTTAAGTCATTACCAACTTTTCCCGTTCGGTTAATGAACCACCGGATTCAGGTAGGAGTGCCCATCACGGCAACTCAGGACGCAACAACAGATAAAACAGTTGTCCCGGACTGTTAATGCGGCCTGCCAACTCGCCCGCCGCTGGCCCAGAGCCCACAAACAAATCTACCCGGCCTGGGCCAAGAATGGCTCCGCCGGTATCTTGATCGAGCACCAGACGAGTGGTTGGTTCACTCGTCCAGCTCCCGTCGCTATTGGGTTGAGGCAACGGGAGCTGAATTATCGCCATGGCCCCCGGCGGCATCAGAGTTTTGTCCGTGGCAATGGAGTAGCCAGCGGTCACCGGCACGCTGAGGCTGCCGGTGGGCGCGCCACCATCGGTTGCTCGAAAGAAGATAAATCGCTGATTTTTGGGCAGATAGTTATCCAGTTCTGCTGGGTTCGCCTCAAAGTAGGCGATTAGGTTGGGCAACGATAACTCCTCGGCCCTCAGTTTGCCGTTTTCCACCAGGGCACGACCAATACTGGTGTAAGGATAGTCGGTGCGACCGGCATACCCCACAGTCATCACCCGGCCATCCGGTAGTTCTAGTTTGGCCGAGCCCTGCACCTGGACTAAAAAAGCCTCCAGACGATTGGCCAGCCAGACTAGCTCTAACCCTGCTAGCCGCCCCTGGCCGCCAGCCAAACCATCCGCCCCTTCTAGCTCCAGGCGGGTGGGATGGGGCAAAGGCCAGGTGTCTAAATCCGTAGGGCGACGGTAAAGGGGATAGCGAAATTCAGCGGTAGGTACCGGGCTGGCCCGGTAGTAGGGCTCAAAGTAGCCGGTGAAGGCCACGGTGCCCATGCCATCCTGGCCGATGGACTGGTAAAGCGTAAACTCTCTGGCCAGAGCCGCTTGAAACGCCGCATTATCCGGGCTGGTCTGCGCTAAGTAGCGAAGCCGTTGCAGACTGCGCCAGACCAGGTCGCGATCAATGTCTGGCACGGGATGGGTTTGGTAGTCGGTTGCGGCTTTGGGGGTTGCCAGGTAAGTCAGGCTGTGGCCAATGGCTTGAAGGAGGGGTTGGCGGTCATCGGGCAGGGTCAAACTCTGCCATAGGGCTACGGCATCAGCATCCGCAACTGGGCGCAGGGGGCTCGCGACGGATGGCACGGTGGGGTTAGCCTGAGTTACCTGGGGCCGACTGGCCTCTGGTTGACTGGCCAGGGGGTTAGACAGGGCTGGATCAATATCCCAGGCGGCATGACCCCAGGCGGTCTGGCCAAGCACTCCACTAACCACCAGCACGCCCGACAGCACCAGGCTCCCTTGCACAACCCGAACTAACAACGGCTTACTATCCTAAAAGCGCTCAACGCTGGAGCTAAAGACCGGCTCAACTCGAATCGCCGACAACCGCGAGGGCCGAATCACCATGTATTCCCCCGGATTTACCTTAGGCAAGGGCACGGTAATAAATTCATCAGAGGTGGCCTTGGGCATCAGTTCACCGCTATACCACTTTTGAAAATCTTGAATTGAAGAAAAGCGCACTTCTTCGTGGTGGCCTCCATCAAACAGCATGTGAATGATGTATTCACTAGGCGTTCTGGGCATGGGGGTTGCGCTCCTTACAATTCACCGCCCCTAATTATGGGCTGTTTGTTCAAAAAAATCTCATCCGGTTTGGGTTAATTTATCTGTACGCCAGCACTGACAGGGCGTTTCACGCTCTAGTGGCTGGCTGGGATCCGAGTATAACTCATTATTTAAGGCGGCTTTGTCAGAAAAGCCCAGGTGCTAGGATAGAAAAGCACTTTTGGCTCTAGAAGTCATCTCTGGGTGCGGACATTGCCCCTTGCTGGGCGGTCTGCCCTAGGATTTACTAAGTGACTATATCCCTACGCTAACCTGGCTGTTTAATTCATGCTGAAGAACCTCCTAGGTGATCCCAACGCCCGCAAGCTCAAAAAGTATCGTCCCGATGTGGTCGAGATCAATCTCCTGGAGGAGGAGATCCAGCAGTTGTCAGATGAAGCGCTGGCCGGTAAAACAGCGGAATTTAGACAGCGCATTGACAAGGGCGAATCTCTGGATGATCTTCTGCCCGAAGCCTTTGCGGTGGTGCGAGAGGCCTCTAAGCGAGTGCTGGGGATGCGCCACTTTGATGTGCAGCTCATTGGCGGCATGGTGCTCCACGACGGCCAAATTGCGGAGATGAAAACCGGGGAGGGCAAAACCCTGGTGGCGACGCTGCCCTCTTACCTAAATGCGCTGTCGGGCAAGGGCACGCATATTGTTACCGTAAACGACTACCTGGCTCGCCGCGATGCCGAGTGGATGGGGCAAATTCATCGCTTCTTGGGACTGAGTGTGGGACTAATTCAGCAAGGCATGTCGCCCACGGAGCGAAAGTTTAACTATGGCTGCGACATCACCTACGGCACCAACAGCGAGTTTGGCTTTGACTACCTGCGCGACAACATGGCCACCTCAATGGCCGACGTGGTGCAACGCCCTTTCAACTTCTGCGTGATTGACGAGGTGGACTCGATTCTTATCGACGAGGCTCGCACGCCGCTGATTATTTCCGGCCAGGTAGAGCGTCCCAGCGAAAAGTACACCCAGGCCGCCGTTGTGGCTGACTTTTTCTGGAAGGAAAAGCAGGCGGCTAAGCAGGAGTATGACCAAAAGCAAGCCCAGGCTGAAGCACTAGAGCGAGAGGGCAACAAGGCCGAAGCGAAGCCGTATTTTGTCGAGGCTGAGGTGGCCAAGGCCCGCATGGAGTATTACTACGAGGCCGACGAAAAAGCTCGCAACGTGCTGCTCACCGATGAGGGCTTTATCAAAGCCGAAGAAATGCTGGGCGTGACCGATCTGTTTGACCCGAAGGATCCCTGGGCGCACTACATTTTTAACGCCATCAAAGCTGAAGAACTGTTCACGAAAGACGTGAACTACATTGTCCGCAACGGCGAGATTGTGATTGTTGACGAGTTCACGGGGCGGGTTATGCCGGGTCGCCGCTGGAGCGATGGCCTGCACCAGGCCATTGAAGCCAAGGAGCATGTAGAAATTCAGCCGGAAACCCAAACCCTGGCCAGCATTACCTACCAAAACTTTTTCTTGCTTTACCCCAAACTGTCGGGGATGACCGGCACCGCCAAAACCGAAGAGGCTGAATTTGAGCGGATCTACAACCTGGAAGTGACGGTGATTCCCACCAACCGCTCCCTGGCTCGGCAGGATTTGTCTGACGTAGTCTATAAAACCGAAGAGGCCAAGTGGAGTGCG
>CAYUBC010000027.1:0-16085 GCA_964442885.1 uncultured bacterium
GTAGGGTGCATCCGCGCCAGCGATGCACCGCCCAAGCTGGCCTAGCCAAACTGCGATTGGCTCTGTTTGGCATCCAGCGGCCCCCGCGTTACCCCCAGCTTGCTCTGCAACTTGAGGCTGCGCCAAAGCTGAGTGCCGGTAATGTCACCGCTGAGCAATTGCTGGTACTGGTTGAGAGTTTGGGTAACCTGCGCCGGGGTTTCATCCAGAAATTCCACCCGAAAATAGCGTGCTCCAGCCTGCATCAAGCGCTGGGTATACTCTGCGCCGGTTTGGGCCACCCCGTGGAAGAGGGTGTTACGGCAGCCAGCATCGGCCTGGAGGATATGCTCTGTACCGACGCGATCGCGCAGCTTCACCCTGTGGCTCTCACAGGGACGGCCACAGTCGCGAAAGTCCTTGCCGTCGGATAAAAAGGCGCAGAAGACGCAGTGCTCCATGTGAAACAGCGGCATGTGCTGGTGCAGGGTAATTTCAAACCAGTGGGGCGGCGCTGAGCGGAGTAGGTCTCCTAGCTGGTCGGCATTGAGGTCGTAGGAGGCGGTGACTCGCTCCAGCCCGTAGCGATGGAGCAGATAGTCTGCCGTCAGGGCATTGGCCACGTTAAAGGAGAAATCCCCCATGCAGCGCTGGTCGGCAAAATAGCGCAGGTGGTCGTAATTGCGAATTAGGTAACCATCCGCCTCGGAACGGCGTACTTGGTCGAGGATGTAGTTCTCCAGGGGTTTGGTAATGCGCGGCGGGGCCACCCAAAGGGTTTGTTTTGGATTGAGCCGGTTGGCCCGGAACCACTGCACCGTGTCGCGGTAGGTCGCCGGGTTTTCAAACTCGCAGTAGATGGTTTCTAGGCCAGCGGCGGTGGCGGCGGTCAGCTGGTGGCGATGGCGAACTAGCGCCGTGAGCTGCGGGGCGACCTCTACGCGGTCTCCAGAGGGCCGCAACTCAGCCAGGCCTGCCCTGGGGTTAAGCGACCAGCGGAACGGTTGGGCTCTGGCCGCTTCCATCTGTTCCACCAGCTCTCGGCGCAGGCGGTTGAGTTCGCTAATTGGCAGCAGCACCTCCCCCACCAGGGAGTTGGCCAGGGCGGCCAAGAAAAAGGGCGTGTTGCCCAGGCGACCAAGCTGTTGCTGAAGCAGGTCGGTGGTGAGGGGCTTGGAGTGGGCCTCCACCAGGGGCATGGTAGCGGTGGCCTGAACGATGTGCCCCTGGTCATCGCGGGCGATCGCCACCAGCGGCTGCCCGACCTCACCGTGTACTTCAATGGTGAGGGGGCGCTGAAACCGGGGCTGCTCGCCCGCGTAGGTCTGCTGCAATCCCTTTTCCAGAGCCGGGTCGCTGGTCTTCCAGACTCGATCTCCCACCTGCACCCGCCGCAGGTTAACCGCCTGCCGCCCAAACTGAAGCTGCACCTCTGCGCCTTTGGGGATGACCTGATAAATCCGTCCGCCCTCTTCCTTGGCCGCTGGATGGCCATTGTCGAACACCACGCCATCGCCAGCCTTAAGCGGGGCCTCTGGTTTCAGATAAACGGCTGCGTCGGTAACGCGAGTTACGGTTCCTAGATAGACACCGCGCTTTTTGCCAAACCGAGCATGAACTAGCGCCTGGTTGTCTATGCCCTGGAACCAACCCGTGTAAAGGCCACGGGAAAAGGCCATTTCAAGCTGGTAGCGGTCGCTGGGAGAAGCCGGAGAAGCCCCTAGGGAAAGCCCATCCAGAGCCCGGCGGTAAATACGAGTGACGTTAGCGACGTATTCCGGAGCTTTAAGGCGGCCTTCAATTTTGAGGCAGCTCACGCCGGTTTGCACCAGGTCAGGCAGCACCTCCAGCCCAGAGAGATCCTGGGGGCTGAGCAGATAGCGGCGATCGCCCAGGTCTACCGGCTGGCCATCGGCAATCAGGTCGTAGGCCATGCGGCAGGCCTGGGCGCATTCTCCCCGGTTGGCGGAGCGACCGCCCAGGGCTTCGCTGGTGAGGCACTGGCCAGAGTAGGCCACGCACAGCGCCCCGTGAACAAACACCTCCAGGGGCATGGCGATGGCCTGTTCCTGAAGCTGGGCCTGAATGGTGGTGATGTCTTTAATGGAGCACTCCCGCGCCAGCACCACCAGTTGACAACCGAGCGCCTGGGCGAACTCAACCCCGGCGGCACTGGTTACCGTCATCTGGGTCGAGGCATGGATGGGAAAGTCCGCAGACAATTGCCGAATCAGCCGACAGAGGCCGATGTCCTGCACAATGGCTGCATCCACCCCGGCGGTAATGACGGTTTTCAGGTATTGCTCAGCTTCCGCCAGCTCTGCCGGAAACACCAGGGTGTTCAGGGTGACATAGCCCCTCACTCCCCGCCGATGCAGAAAGGCCATCAGTTCCGGCAGGTCTGCCTCGGTAAAGTTGTCGGCCCGCATCCGGGCATTAAAGCGGTCGAGGCCAAAGTAGATGGCATCGGCCCCATTTTCCACCGCTGCCCTGGCGCACTCCCAGTTACCAGCGGGGGCTAGCAAGGCCGGAGGTTGGGGCAGGGCCATGGTTGATGGGGCACTGGCAGATTGGTCTAGGGCAGACATGGGCCGATAACGCGCTTCAGAGCGGCAGGGAATAAGGTTGGCAGCAGGCTGGGGGCAGGGCGCAGTGAATGGGTTAAGCGACGACCCCTGCCGCAAAGTTCGCGGGATCCTGGTCGCGGCGATGTTTGACGGGCAGCGGGTCGGGTTGACTATCGCCATCCAGAGCGGCTGTCGCCTCCAGCGCTTCTCGCAGGCGTTTGGCGGCGTAGATGGACATATCGCGGGGCACATTGACGCGATCGCGCAAATATCGCAGGGGCATTGCAGCGCCCGCGGGCGGCGGTCAGGCGGCCCCGGTAATCAGATTGGTCAGGGCGCAGCGCAGGGCCTCGTCAAATAGGCTCTCTTTGGCCGGGTTAACGCGGATCAGGTTGACCCGGTGCTTCAACACCCGCTGCAGGGCTTCCTGCCGAGAGGTTTCCGGCTCAGGATAGCCAACATCTGGCAAACCCATCCAGGGGCCGCGATCCACCCGCTGCTGGTTGAGGTGAGTCTGGGGATGGTCATTCTCGTAGCATCCCCCCATTTGGGGCGGCAGGTCGTGAACATGGGTATGAAAGTCGCTCTGGGTGCCGCGATAGGTCGGTCGAGTTTCCATTGCCGCAAACCAGTCCCCAAAGCGAGGGTTCTCCTCCCGCATTGAGTAGCCCTTGTAGTAGAACAGGCTGGCATTCATGCGCTCCACGTAGGGCGTAAAAATCACGTCCACGGTGCCAAATTCCGGCAAAAAGTAAGGTCCAGGGGTACGGCCCAGCGCTTCTTCTACCCTGGCCATGATCCCTACAAATTGCTCCCTGGCCCGCTCATCCTCCCGCGCCGACCGGGGCGGATAGCACAGCCACAGGCACCAGGCCCGAAACAGCAACCGCTCTAGCTGCCGCAGGGGAATCACCGCCGCATCAGTCATGCTCTGTTGCAGCGGCCCAAACGCCCGCTCCAGGGCCACTAAAATGTCGTCGCTCTCGGTGATGATCCGTCCATCCAGTTCCAGGGCTGGCAGCATCCCCGACGGCACCTTGCGCTTGTACCAGGTTTCCTTTTCCCCGTAGCAAAACATCGTCACCTTTTCGATGCGGTAGGGAATCTGCTTTTCCTCTAGCCACAGCCAAACCTTCTGACAATAGGGGCACCAGGCATGGTTGTCGCGATACAGCGTCACTCGCACCTCCGACTCAGGCCGCCCAAACAACCGCAACTTGGCCTGGGCATTGGTCGGGCCATTAATGGTATCGATCTCAAAATCAGTCAGGGCTTCTAGCTCAGCCCAGCTCAACGGAGCAGCCATAGCAGTTTCAGAGGACTCAGCATCTTTAGTGTAGCTGGGCAAGCCGCAGGGAATAGGGGAAAGTCGGGAAATAGAGAGGAGGGCACGGGAGGCGGAAGGCGGAAGGCAAGAGGCGTGGCTGTGGGAAGATGAGGGAAACGTTACGGAGCATTCCTGTGGCCTCCCAGTGGGAACGGTTACTCAAAAATCAGGGGCTTTGGGTCGGTTCGTTTACCCAACTGTCCCCAACTGGGGAGGTTATGCAGGACACCCCCACTGAGGTAGCGCTGATTCCCCTCAACCAGGGGAAAACGATGCGCCAGGAAATTCGCAAACAGCCGCCTGGGCAGCCTGCTAGTGAAACCGTGCTGGAATACGGCTCTCTGGGGCGTGGCGTGCTGTTTTGCGAAAACGGGGCCTTTTCCCAGGGCTCTATTCAGTGGAGCCCGGTGAGCGAGTTTGGGGCTGAACTGGGGCTAATTCACGGTACTGAGCGCCTGCGAATCGCCCAAATCTTTCCAAAACAGCCCAGCCTAGGCAGCCTTACCCTAATACGGGAGCACCTCCAGGGCACCACGCCGCCCCAGCGCCCTCCGCTGACGGTTGAGCAACTTCTGGGCACCTGGGTAGGGCAAGCTGTCACGGTATTTCCGGACTTGCAGCCTGAGCAAACCATGACCACCCAACTGGAGATTTGGCAGGTAGAACCCGGCGTTATCCAGCAATCGCTGTTCTTTGGCCAGGGGGCAGAGCTGCGATCGCGAGGCATTCAGGTCGGCTCGGCACTGCGGTTCGACCAGGGCAGTCAGCCTGTTACGGTGCTACTGCTGCCCGATGGGGCCTCCGCCAGCTTTCCAACCGCTATTCAACCCGGTAAACCCCTGTTTTTAGAAATCGGCTGGCTAATTACACCCACCCTGCGGCATCGCCTGGTGCGCGCCTACAACGCCCAGGGCACCTGGGTCAGCCTAACCCTTGTAGTTGAAGAGCGCTCGTAGCTCCAGGCAAAAAGTGCTTACAGCTCCGAGCAAAAATAGATCGCATCCCTGCCTTTCTACTAGTTGACCCTGGCCGCAAGCCCAATGTTAACTTTAGTAAAGAAGGTTTATGGTGAATTCATATGCGTCGTCGTCTGCTAACCGTAGCCCTGGGTTTATGCTGGCTATGCCTGAGTTGGATGGCCCTACCCCCTACCGCCCTGGCTATGGGTGGAGAGCAAATTCCCCTGGGCAGCCCGGCCCCTGACTTTACGCTGCCCACTAACAGCGGTGGTGGCGAAATCTCCCTGTCCGACTTTCGCGATCAGTGGGTGGTGCTGTACTTCTATCCTAAGGACTTTACATCGGGCTGCACCCTCGAAGCCCAGCGCTTCCAGCGGGATCTGGCTGCCTACAAAGCCCGCAACGCTCAGGTTATCGGCATCAGCGCCGACAGTGTTGACTCCCATGCCAGCTTCTGCGACTCTGAAGGGCTGGAGTTTCCTCTTCTCTCTGACCCCAAGGGAGCGGTGAGTAAAGCCTATGGTTCCTGGTTAGGGGCAGCCTCCCTGCGGCATACCTACATCATCGGCCCCGATGGCACGATGCAGGCCAGGTTTCTGGGAGTGCGCCCAGCCATCCACAGCCAGGAGGTGCTGGCTACCCTTGATGAGCTAGAGCAGAATGTTTAGGGCGGCAAACGGTAGCAAGCAGCAGGGGATTTTTACCATGCCGCCTCACCTACCCATTTAGGCTTGACAGACCACTGGTACTGCTACGCGGAGTTCAAAATGCAAACTTCAAAGTGAAAAATCCTTAGGGCATCAGTGTTTCAATCGTCCTAAACGGCGGGCTTATTTCTGCTGTAGCGTACCAGCAGCCCGGAGTAGCGACTACTCCGGGCTGCTAGTGCTTTAATTCTGGAACCAAACCCTGTCCCACCCTGGGTTGAATGTCAGTGAAATCAGCTCTGACAAATCGCCAGAACCCTTTTCCTGCTACAGGATGAGTACGGCCTACCAACTTTAAATTAGCATCATCTTAATTTAAGTGGATCCACTCAGTATCGGCAAGGCTGCCTAACTCACCCGCTGGTCAGGTACAAGCTTACTTCCGCAGAAGTACAGAGTTTTTTCTGATGATCTAAATACTTTATAGAAAAACCCCTAAAACAGTCTCGGTTTTCAACTATAAACCCCTGCTTTTTAAGCCTAAAACATGCTCTGAGTATATTCACTAGGATCGCAGGTAAGCTCCCTAAAACACCTGATAAAGTTGTTTCTTTAGGGGTTTCACCCCCCTTAGGAGATTATGTGAACTTAGCTAAAGTAAAAATGTCAAAACATGAAAATAAATCAATATCATTCCTGTGCTTGGTTTTTATCTTTACTTCTTGGAGTGGGATAAGGCAAAACAGTTAGCCCAGGAATGAGCAAGGCAAGTCGGTTTTTCTCTGCCTGTAGAGATAACCAACGCTAACCAGGGTGCTCAAAATGTCACGGGATGCGCTTGTTGTTGGGATTAACACCTATCAACATTTACCTAGCCTCAATGCCCCAGCCAATGATGCTGAGTCGGTAGCTCGCTGCTTGGAGAGCTTTGGAGAATGTCGTGTGATGCGAATGCCAGAGGCCATTCGCAACCAAAAACCTGCCATTAGTCAGCAAGCCATAGTCACCACCAAAATGCTGGAAGAGGGGCTGATTCGGCTGTTTAAACCCCCCGGTAAAACCATCCCGCAGACCGCTATTTTTTACTACTCTGGGCACGGCTTACAGCGCCATGCGGGGATTCAAGAAGGCTACCTGGCCACCAGTGATGTTAACCCAGCCGCCGGGCACTACGGTCTATCGCTGTACTGGCTGCGGCGGCTATTGCAAGAAAGCCCGGTGCGCCAGCGGGTGATTATCCTTGACTGTTGCAATAGTGGAGAATTTTTCAACATTCTGGAGGCGGATCCAGGGGCGCGGGCGGGGACAGATCGCCTGTTTATGGCGGCTTCGCGGGAGTATGAAGAGGCCTACGAGGCCCTAGACGGCTCCCACAGTGTGTTTACCCAAGCCTTACTGTCAGGACTTAATCCCTACAAGGTTAGGGGTGGGTTGGTGAATGGCCACTCCTTGACCGATACGGTGACCCGTCAGCTTAAAGGAGAATTGCAGCAACCCTTATTTGAAAGCTCTGGTGGCGAAATTGTCTTAACCCGGCTAGCTGGGCTAACCACAGCGGTTCAAACCTCTAAAACAACTACGCTGGAACGACTGAAGCATCTTAGCTATGGCTTTTGCCCGTTTCAGGGGTTGGCCCCGTTTGATACCACCCATGCCAGTCTCTTTTTTGGCCGCGAAACCCTGACTAAAGCTCTGGTTGACCAGATTAGCCAGTCTCGCTTCTGTGCCCTGGTCGGCACATCGGGGATTGGTAAAACCTCGCTCCTCAGGGCCGGGCTGATGCCTGCTCTGAGTCAGTTGCCTCAGGCTGAGCCCAGGCCGAGTTGGGATATTCGCTATCTAACGCCAGGCCAGGCCCCCCTGCAAAGCCTGGCCGAAGCCTTTGTTGAACCAGGGGTAACGGGCCTTCAGCGGGCCGAGCAAATTCGTCAGGCTGAGTCGTTTCTACAGGCTGGCGGGCCGGGGTTGGGGCAGCTAGTGCAGGCCATTTCTACCCCGGAGGCTGCCAATGGGGAGTCGCCCCGGCGCATTCTGCTAATTATCGACCAGTTTGAGGAACTGCTTAAACCATCAACTGCCCCCCCCCTGAGCCAAGAGCGCCGCCTGCTAATCGACAGTCTGGTAACCGCCGTAACTCAGCGGCACCTGCCCGTACACATTGTGATTGGTCTACGGGCCGACTACGTTGAGGCGCTCCAGGCATTTCCTCCGTTGGCCACTCTGGTGGCTAGCCATCAACTGGTTGTGCCAGCCATGACTTACGACCAGTTAAAGACCACCATTGTTGGCCCCCTGGAGAAGGTGGGCCTGCGCTACGATGCCAACCTGATCTACACCCTGCTGCTGGATGTTGTGGGCGCGCCGGGCGACCTGAGTCTACTGCAAAGGGCGTTGAAAGACCTCTGGCAGCGTCGCGAGTTTGACCCGCAAGGTCAGGAGCCGCCCCGACTAACCCTGGAAGCCTATGCAGAAATGGGGGGAATTCGGCACTCGCTGAGCCAGCGAGCCACCCAGTTTTATGACAGCCTGGCCGAAGCCGAACGCCCGATTGTAGAACGCCTTTTCCTGAGCCTGTGTGAGGTTGGTGAGGGAGCTACCCTCAGTCGTCGGCAGGTTTCTCTGCCAGAGCTGGTTACGCCTTATATGGAGCAGCCACAGGTAGTCGCCGTGCTGGAAAAACTGGTTGCTGGCAGGTTGATTGTGGCCCAGGGAAACGTTAGCCGACCCTACGGAGAACCGGCGGCACAGTTGGCGGTTGCAGTACCCGCCTGGTCTGGCTTAGCAGCGGCAGCGGCAGATGGCTCTGGCTCCTTTGCCAGCCTGCTCAAGGGATATGAGCCAGCCAGGCTGGCCCCCGATGCTGATCTAACCCCACATTTCGATATTGTGCATGAATCGCTGATTCGCACCTGGTCGCCTTTGCAGTCGTGGTTGCAAAGTCGGTTGCCACGGCTAAAACAGCAGCGTGCCATCGAAACTGCGGCCCAGGAGTGGTACCGCCAGCGACGCCCCGATCATCCCGACTACTTTTTAACCAAAACCCGTTTGATAGAAGCCAAAGCCCTACAGGTAGAGCATCCCGACAGCCTATCTGCCCAAGCCACCACCTACCTCAACCAGTGTGGCCTCTATGCTCGCCGCTGCACTCGCAAGCGCTATTTACTCAGGCTGCTCATCCCGCTGTCTATGGCTACGGGCATGATGGCCGCCTATGGCCATAGCCGTCTTACCCAACCATCTCTAGAGTGGAGAGCCAGTCAGCCCCAGCCAACAATGCCCCGGCCTAACTCAGCCCCAGCTTCTGATTTAGCCCAACCCGCCATCGGCAGGCCATCGCCCCAGGCGGGCATGGTGCGCACCTATCTATTTAATCCTAGGGTTTTAAGTTGGCAAGGAGCCCCGCTGGGTGCCTTAGCAGAATTTTCCCTATCGCTTGAGAAGGGGCTAGCCAGTGCGGCGACTAGCCTGGAACCCTGGAGAATCCACTCTACATCCCTAGACCACCCTTCGCTATCTGAAACCGACCCAGCCGACCAGGGATGGGGGGCAATGCGGCCTCTCGCCCATGACCAGTTAGAGAAAGTAGCGGAGCGGGCTTCGCCGAATGATGCCACTACCAAAGAGGAGCTATGGTGTGTTCGTGATCGGCAACCGCCCTTTTGTTTTATCCGAACTAGCCGCTTGTGAGGAAAAGGTGAAAAGCAGAGGGCGCAGGGTGCAACTGGGTTGGTTACGCCTCTTATAGATGGCGACTAGATGGCGATCACAAGAGATCGGCAATTGCTTCAGCATCAAAGCTATCCTAGGGGACATGGCTTGAGCTGTGGTGGTTCCATGCAGATTTTGTCCGTTGCCCTCCGAAACTTTAAGACCCACCAGGATCGCTACTTTGAGTTCCAGCCCGGCACCAATGCTATCTGTGGGGAGAATGGGGCAGGTAAAACGAGCATTCTGGAGGCGATCGCCTGGGTGCTTTTTAACTACCAGGGCGACTATGCCAAGGAAGACCTGATTCGTAACGGCAGCGGCAGCGCCCAGGTAACGGTGGCCTTTACCTCCAACTACGACAGCCGTACCTATGAAGTGCAGCGCTGTACCCAAAAGGGCTATGTAATCTTTGACCCCCAGCTCAACGAGCGCCTGCCCTACAGCCGGGTGAAGGATGAAGTGCTGCCCTGGCTGAGGCAACACCTGGGAGTGAGCCAAACCACAAACTTGCCCCAGTTATTTTCTCGCACGGTTGGCGTTCCTCAAGGCACCTTTACGGCGGACTTTTTGCAGCCCGCCGAGCAACGCAAGACGGTGTTTGACGCCATTCTCAAGGTCGAGGACTATAAGCTGGCCTTTAAGCAAATGAATGCGCTGCGGCGCTACGCTGAAGACCAGGTAGAAGCAGTCAAGGGTCAACTTCAGCAGTACGATGAGGCGCTAACGGCCTGGGATGAGTTGACCCAGCGCCAGCAAGCCCTAACCGAAGAGATCCAGGCCCACGAGCTGCAACTGGGCAAGTTGCAGCAGGAGCTGCAAACGCTTCAGACCCAACGGGAGGCGACCAAAATCCAAGCTGAACGGATTCAGACCCTAACGGCGCAACGACAAAAGCTGACCCATCAGCAGGATGCTAAACAATTGAGCTTGGCGAGATTACAGCAGTCTGTGCAGCAGGCTCAGCAAGCCATTGACCTTTGCCAGGCCAACCGAACTGCCTACGAGGGTTATCAGACCTTAGAGCAATCGCTACAGCAGCTCTCTCAGAGACAGCAAGAGCGCCAAACCCTGCAACAGCAATATCAAAAGCTCCAGAAAACCCACGGCCAAAAGCAGGCCGAACTGGCCCGCTGGCAAACCCAACTAGAGTCTTTTGCAGCTACCGAGCGAGAACTAGCCGCCCTACAGCCCCAGCTCAGGCAACAAGAGGAACTGGAAGCCCAGCAGCGCCAGTGGCAGAAACAGCTTGACCAGCTCCAGCAGCTTCAGCTCCAGCAGCAAAGCTGGCAGGCCCAGCTTGAGCAGATTGAGCAGCAGCAAGTTCAAGTTGCTCAGCGGCAAGACGACCTGTTGACGCTTCAACCCGCAGTGGCGGCCATTGCGGGTTTGGAGGAGCAGCGCGATCGCCTGCTGCAGCAGCTCAGTCGCCTGGCGGCGGCCCGCCAATTTGAGGCCCATATTCAGGCCCTGGTCAGCACCAGCCGACACCAGCAAGCGGCTCAAGCGGTGGATACCCAGACGCTTCTTAGGGACGTAGAAACGCTGCTGACCAGCCTGCCGCTAGCGGCAGAAAACACCCTGCAGCGGTTGCAGGAGGTTCTGCAAGAGTCCGCCGATTTACATCATCATTTGCTGGTAGAGCTAGAAACTATCCTGCGCGATTTGGCTGACCAAACGGATGAAGTCAGTCTCAAGAAGTCCCTCAAGGGGATGGAAGCGGAGCTGAAGCAGCGCTACAACTGGCGAGCTGAACTCAACCAACTGGATGGGTTAGAGGCCCAAGCCGAAACGCTCAAGCAAGACCACCAGGGTCTTAGCGCGCAAATTACGGCCCTGGCAGAACAGCTTCAACAGCAAGCCAGCGTAGACGCTAGCTTAGCCGCCCTGAATCAGCAGATTGAGGCGCTAGGCTACCCCCGCCAAAAGACCCAGATTTTAGAGCGCACCCTGCAAGACAAGGCCAAGGTTGAAACCGCCCATGCCAAACTGCTAGCGCACCAAAGCGACCTGGATCAGCAACTGGTTACCCTGGCCACCCAACTGGAAACCTTTCAAACCCTCGACCAGCAGGTGGCCGACCAGCAGGCCCAGCGCCACCAGTACCAGGCTGGCTATGACCTGTACCTGCAAAACCGGCAACTGGCTAACCAGCATGGTCAACTCCAGGCCGAGTTAGCCACAACTCAGGCCGAGCTGGCTGAGTTAGGCCGCCAACTGGCTGAAGCTGAAGAGAGCTACCAACAAGCCACAGATGCCTACGATGCGACGGCGGCAGCAGCCCTGGAGGTTCGCTACAGCGCCCTTAAATCCGACGCCGATCGGTTTTCTGGTAGCCTACCCCAGCAGCGCCAGCGCCTGGCCGATTTAGACCAGCAAATCGCCGGGTTGAGGGCCATTACCCAGCGCCGCGATCAGGCCCAGCAGCAGTTGCAGGCTAAAGAGCAAATTAAACGCTTTGTTAACTTTGCCCGCAAAGCCTATAACGAGGCTGGCCCCCGCATTACCGAACAGTATGTGCGCAGCGTTTCCGTGCAGGCCGACCGCCTGTTTCGCGACTTGCTCAACCGCCCCAACGTGGCGCTGCAATGGACACGAGACTACGACATTCTCGTACAGGATGGCCCTAACCAGCGCCGCTTCATCAACCTTTCCGGCGGGGAGCAGATGTGTGCGGCCCTGGCCGTTAGGCTGGCCCTACTCAAGGTGCTGGCCGATATAGACATCGCCTTCTTTGACGAGCCTACCACCAACATGGATCGCCCCCGCCGGGCCGGACTGGCAGAAGCCATTAGCCGCATCAAGAGTTTTGAGCAACTGTTTGTCATCAGCCACGACGACACCTTTGAGAGCGTGACGGAGAATGTCATTGTGGTCGAGCGGGAAGCGGGGTGAGCCAGGTTTGTTGAGTTGTTCTGGGTCAGTAGCCTGCTGGTAGCGGCCTTTGGCATCCACAAAAGCCCCGGCAACGACCTGGCCAAAGCCAAAACAAAAAAGCGCCCGGTAACCTACCGAGCGCTCCAAACTATGGATCTGCATGAACTACAAAAGCCTCAGGCTAAGCCCAAACTCGTCACTGTCACCGGCTCAAACCAAACTACCCAGGGCTTAGAACAGAGCTACCAATCCAAAATCGTAAATCCAAAATCACCTACTAGCTGGCCAAGTTGCCGCTGGTAAAGGCATCGCCAGCGTAAGCGGGGACGCGATCGCTGAAATCAGTTTCCTGGCCAGTGAAGGATTCGGCAAGTTTGTCGAAGGAACGAGAGTTCCAGTTGCGCTCGTGGATGGGCTTGGTTTGCTCACCGCGAAAGTAAGCCTGGGTGCCAATCAAAGATGCCGCGACCCAACCAATGACAAACAGAGAAATCAAAATTGCGAACATGGTGAACCTCCTTAAAGGTTAGAACTCAAGGGCAAAATGCACCGCCCGTGAGTTTGGGGCCATCGCGTTATGCGGGTGCGCTTCGCCGTTATGTATACAAATGTAAACTATATGAAACGAAATGTAAAGTTTATTTGCCAAATAAAAGCTGTAGTGGTAATCCACCAATTGCATACGGCTAACTGAACGTCAGCCCGCGGCCTGGTGACGAGCTACCGCAGGCAACAGCTACAGCTAGGGTGTCTAAACTAAGGGATTGAGAGCTTAACCGCCAATTTGCGACATCGTGCGGCTGTAGGCCCCAGTAGCGCCCGACTCTCGCATTTTGTAGCTGATTTCGGGCTTGGCGGATAGTAGTTCTGCGACCTGGTGCCTGAGCTCCATCAGCGGGAGACCCTGACGCAGGGGTGTTTTCAGATCAATCTGGCCGGTTTCGTTGAGCAGGCAGGGGCGTAGCCAACCATCGGCGGAGAGGCGCATGCGGTTGCAGCGATCGCAAAAACACTCCGACATTTGACTAATGAACCCCAGCGTTCCCATCGCGCCGGGGATTTGGAAAACGTCTGCCGGGCCGTTGCCCTTCACGCTACCGGCTTCTAGCCCCCAGCACTGGCGAATGCGCTGTCGCAGGGTTTCCGAATCCACCCAGCCCCGCTGTTGAAACAGGTTGTCGTTGCCAATGGGCATGAATTCAATAAAGCGCACGTGCCACTGACGATCTAGCGTGAGGGCGGCCAAATCCAGCACCTCGTGGTCGTTGACGCCGGGAATGACTACCACATTTAGCTTTAACGGTGAAAACCCAATGTGATGCGCCGCCTGAATGCCCTCCCAGACCTGGGGCCAGCGCGACTTGCCCCGGCCCCCCACAATTTGCTGAAACACCTCTGGATCGAGGGAATCCAGGCTGATGTTAATGCGGCGCAGTCCGGCCTCCCAAAGATCCTGGGCCAGTTTGCTGAGCAGAAAAGCATTGGTGGTCATCGATAGGTCCTGGGTGCCGGGTAGGCTGGCAATATCCCGGACGATATTCACCACCTCTGGCCGAATCAAAGGTTCTCCGCCGGTTAGCCGAAAGCGCGAAAACCCCAGGGGCATAAACACCTCCGCTAAAAGCTGCCGTAGTTCCGAGCGGGTCAGCCAGTCTTGCTGCTGCACGTACTGCAAATCCATCCCTTCCGGCATACAGTACTGACACTGAAAGTTGCAGCGGTCAATCAGGCTAATGCGGAGGTAGTCGATGGTGGGCATGGGAGAGGAGGGGGGGGGGTGCGATTTTGGATTTTGGTCGGCTATCCCCTCCAGGGAGGGGCAGGGGTGGGTTCCTCCAGGCAGGGGCAGGGGTGGGTTCCTCCAGGCAGGGGCGAGTAGGGCAGTTCTACAACGAGTAGAGTTTGCCAGTGTGGAGGCTATTATCAACCAACTGGCTTTAGTTTAGCAACAGCTAGGTTTCTTAAGTGAGCTGAAGTAGGCCAACGCCTGCGCTCGTACCACTGGTTTCTGGCGGTTGAACCAGTATTTGTCGGTAAACTCAGGGTGGTTGGATGTGAGGAGACTATGACCGTCGATTACGATGGGGTGATTGTAGGGGGCACCTTGCAGGGGCGCGAGGCAGCGGCGATGGCGGCACGGGAGGGAGCGCGAGTAGCGCTGGTGGAACCTGCCGAATCCGTTAACCGCCAGGTCAGCCAGGGCTTGCTGGTGGAAATTCTGGCCCAGGCGGGGCAACGGGTTAAGGACGCTCGCCTGCGGGGAAGGGAGATTACCCTACCTGAACTGCCCTGGAGCCAGTTGGGTAGCCTGGTATCCGGAGCGGCGGCGGTGGCCTATCCCCACCTGACTCTGGCCGGGTTGGCGGCGCGGGGGGTGGACGTGGTGGTCGGGCCAGGACAGTTTAGTCCCCAGCCAACGCTGACCTTTGCCACCGCTGAGCGTCAGCTACGGACGAGGGGATTTGTGCTCTGCCCAGGAACCCAGGTCACAGTGCCGGGGATTCCGGAGCTGGCGACAACGCCCTACTGGCAGGTAGACAGCCTCAGCACCATGACGACCCAGCCGGAAAGTGTAGTGATTTTGGGCCGCAGTGGGACGGCGATCGCCCTGGCCCAGTCCTTAGCCTTGTTGGGCACCCGTGTCACGCTCCTGAGCCGAGGTGAGCGGTTACTGCCCACGGAGGATGATGACCTATCCATCTTTGTTGAAGCGTTGCTGGTGGCGGCGGGGGTGAGGCTATGCCTGGGTGAACGGCTAGAACAGGTTAAGTACGACGGTAGTTTTAGCATCCACCTCGCCTCTGGCGCACCACTGCGGGCAGCCCATCTTCTGCTGGCGACGGCTCGGCAGCCTGCCCTGGCCGGGCTTAATTTGTCGGCTATGGGCATTCGACCCCAGCCCCACTGTCTGCCGGTGGATGCTCGCCTTAATGCTGCCCACCCCAGAGTCTTTGCCTGTGGCCCGGTGCTGGGCGGCTACTGGGCCGAGGCCACGGATTTTCAGGATGTCCCCATTGCCCTCCGCAATGCCCTGTACCTTCCCTGGCGCAGGCTGACGGCCCTTAACCGGGTGGGCTGGCTGGCTACTGTTCCCGGCTTTGCCCGAATTGGCATGACCGCCGCCCAGGCCCAGCGCTGGTATGGGCCAGACGCTCAGGTGGTGCAGGTGCCCTTTGGCGAGGCCATTGCCGCTCATTTGGGCGGGGATATCACCGGTTTTTGTCGCTGGATAGTGCATCGGGATGGCCGTCTGCTGGGGGTGCAACTTTGCGGCCCCCAGGCCAGGGAACTCATGCAGACTATGGCGTTGATGGTGCAGCCGCCGCTTCGTCTTCAGCAACTTGAACATTTGCCCCACCTGCCCCACGGCTATGGGGAACTGTTAACTAGCCTGGTGGCAGCCTGGCACCAGCAGCGCTGGCAACCGGGCACCTGGCGACGCGACTGGGCAGAAAACTGGTTTAACTGGCGGCGATCGCGGCCCCATCATTGAGTGGCTGAGCCACCGGGGGGCATCGGCATGGCAATATTTCTTAATCTTTAACGGTTACGTTAATTACCGTTGCATTTTGGTAATGGATAAAATGGATACAGTTTAATATTTGAAGGGTTAATTTAGTCGCTTCATTCTGTATCTAATTACTCCAAAAAAAGAGCTTTGAGTACTTGTAGGAGAGCTATTTCTAGAGCTTCTATTTAAAGCTAAGTCCAGGTTTTATAGGGCTTTGAGCTGAGTGCACAAATACCGATGTTGCCCAGCGAAATACTAGCCCGAGGGTAGCAAAATACTAGTCCCCCAGCTTCCAGAAAATATTTCGACCTTATTTTATAAGGGCTCTGGCCATTGAGTACAGCGCTAATTATTCAATAAATCCTATCGGGCGGCATGCTAAAGGCCAGGTTAAGGCCGTTGCTATAACTCTTTCAACGCCGAGCATCCTAGCGTTACTCGATGGCTGTATCGAGAATGCCCAACAGTTAGCAACGTTAACCCCGGCTTGGTTAAAGCCATTTTGTTTCAACG
>CAYUBC010000028.1:0-647 GCA_964442885.1 uncultured bacterium
ATTGCGGCTAAGGTTGCAGAAACTGGTTTTGAGGCTCCAGCTATAGCGGTCATTGGTAACGTGGTGAATTGGCACGCTACCCTGCACCATTGCTGCCCTCGCCCGCTGCCCCTAGAATAGCCTGAGGGCCAAGGTTTTGCGCCGCTAGCCGGGGTTTAGGGCTGGATATGCCCTTGCCTGACGGTTAGCACCTGGGATGAGGTCATCCACTGACTGTCGAAGGCCCCCAGGTGAGTAGTGGTGACAATGGTTTGGAAACGGTCTTGAATGGCCTCTAGAAGCTGATTTTGACGATTCAGGTCAAGCTCGGCGAGCACGTCATCCAGCAGGAGTAGGGGCGGTTCGCCAATTACCTCATCAATTAGATAGAGTTCGGCCAGTTTGAGGGCCAGTACCAGGGTGCGCTGCTGGCCTTGAGACCCATACTGGCGGCTGGGAGTGTCGTTGATAAAAAAGTCAATATCGTCGCGGTGAGGGCCAACCAGGGTGGTGCGCTGGTGCCGCTCGGCGATTGCCCGCTGCTGAATTTTCTCCAAAAAGTCGGCCTGAATCCGTTGAGGATCATCCGTTACCAGCGGCACATTGGGTTGGTAGAGCGCCTGTAACGCCTCCCGCTGGCCACTAATGGCCCGGTGCCAGGTCTCAGC
>CAYUBC010000028.1:657-5540 GCA_964442885.1 uncultured bacterium
AGGGGAGCTAATCGCTCAATGGCCCTGGCCCGTCGCCGCATGACCCGCGTGCCCAGGGCGGCCAACTGGGCATCCCAAAGGGCAAATTCAGTCAGACTGGCGGCTGAGGGGCCATGCTGATCGTCTCTATAGGTCTGCTTAATCAACGCATTGCGCTGCTTCAGCACCTGGTTGTATTGGCTCAAAATATAGGCATAAATCGGCTCTAGCTGCATGAGCAGGGTATCTAGCCAGGTGCGCCGTTCCCCTGGCCCGCCGCGCACTAGCTCCAGATCCAGACTGGAGAACTGCACCGCATTGAGAGCACCCAAAAAATCGAGCTGTCGCCGCAGCTTTTCGCTATTTAAGATGGCTGTTCGCCGCCCAGCCTGACGCAGCACTAGGGCCAGGTCGGCCACGCCGACATCACGCCGCACCGAAGCGCTGATTTGTGCCACGGTCTGCCCCTGTTGCACCAGGTCGCGATCGCGGCTGGTGCGGTGGGATTTCAGGGTTGCCAGCAGTTCTACGGCCTCCAACAGGTTGGATTTGCCCTGGGCATTTTCTCCCACCAAAATGGTCTTGGCCGCAGTAAATTCAATCTGCTGCTCGCTGTAGTTGCGGAAGTGCTTTAGAGCCAGGTGGGTGAGGTACAAGAGCTAAACATAAGACTGAACTGGGTTAAGGATATAGGGGAGTATTGGCGAAATCAAAGGGGTAGGGGTTTTTCTTGCTATTAGATGCATGGTTGGCGCGAAGGATGGCGGTGTATGGCTGGCGCGAATGATCTCGGTGTATGGCTGGCGCGAATGATCTTGGTGTATGGCTGGCGCGAATGATCTTGGTGTATGGCTGGCGGGAAGGATCTTGGTGCATGGTTGGCGGGAAGGATCTTGGGGCATGGCTGGCGGGAAGGATCTTGGTGCATTGCTGGCGCGAATGCACCCTACGGGATTTTTGGATTGAGTTCTGGGATCAGCGGCGGGTGAGCGATCCCCGGCTACCGACAGAGGGAGGGAAGATCCGCTAAAATGGGCTTCTGCCTGTGGGTGCCCCCAACGGCAGGCTCCCTGTGCGATGACTGCCCTTTATGGTTCAACTCAATAACGGCATCACCCTATTCTTCAGCCTGCTGGTAGAAGCTATGCCCTTTTTGCTGCTGGGCGTTATCTTCTCCAGCATTCTGCTGCTGTTTGTGGATGAGCAAAAACTGCTGGCACTGATGCCTAGAAACGTCATGCTAGCCGCCTTGGCTGGCGGGTTGATTGGGTTTTTATTTCCGGTGTGCGAATGCGGCAACATTCCCGTGGCCCGGCGACTGCTGATGAAAGGCGCGCCTACGGCAGTGGCGATTGGCTTTTTGTTGGCCGCCCCAACGGTTAACCCCATCGTCTTTTGGGCGACCTGGGTGGCCTTTCGAGATCAGCCTGAGATTGTATTTTTGCGGGTGATCTTTACGCTGATTGTGGCCATGAGCATCGCCCTGATCTTCAGCACCCAGGCCGATATGCGTCCCTTTTTGCAGGATAACCTGGCCCGGCTAATGGGAGAGCCAGCCTCTTCTCCACCGCCGCCGTCCCAGTCCAGTAATGGCTCCTCTAGTCCTGGGGATCAGGATGATCTTTCGCCATTGCTGAAGTCCGGTACGTTTTTGATGCAGTCTTCTGGCCAGGTACTCCAGCTTGATGCGCCGCCGGCCCAGGTGTTAGCCCAGGTCGCCACCGCCCCACCGCCCCTACCGGTGCGCCTGCGGATGATGCTCGACAACATGGTGCTAGAAACCCGAGAACTGGGTGCCGTGCTGATTCTAGGCAGCGCCATTGCAGCCTTTGTGCAGGTGGCCATTCCCCGCGAGATGATTCTGGGTCTGGGGCAGGGGCCAATCACGTCGATTCTGGCCATGATGGCGCTGGCCTGGGTGGTGTCTATTTGCTCAACGGTGGATTCGTTTTTTGCCCTCTCCTTTGCCTCGGTGTTTACCAGTGGGTCGCTGCTGGCCTTCCTGGTCTTTGGGCCGATGGTGGATTTGAAAAACATCAGCCTGCTGCTGACCGTGTTTAAGGGCCGTGCCATTGTTTACCTGTTTTTGCTCGCCGCCCAGATGACCTTTTTGTTAACCCTAGTGATGAATCTCTATGGTGGTTAATCGACTCTGGCTGAAGCGTGGGATGCCATCCAGGAGGCCGAGATGACCACTCCTGTCCGATGGCAGCAGGGAAGCACGCGGCCCCCCAAAGCCAGCCGCTTACCCTGGCAAGCCCTGCTTGATGGCGTCATGCTGCTGCTGTGGGCGGCAATGTTGGCTCGGTTTATCGTTACTGGCAAGCTCTACCTGCTGCTGCATCCCAACTATATGTGGCTGGCCCATCTGGGTATGGTGCTAATGGCGCTGATGGGGTTTGGGCGGTTGTGGCAGGTGTGGCAGAGCACTCGGTCTGCCACGCGACGGCCAGCCCCCCGCAGTCAGGAGCACATTGCCCTGCTGCCACGTCAACTGAGTAGCGGGCTACTGCTGGCTATTGCAGTGTTTGGGCTGATCTACAGCCCCCGCCCATTCACCAGCGAAACAGCATTTCAACGAGGCATTACCGATGTACTCGGCCAGACCCGCTCTCGACCAGAGCGCTTTGTGCTAAGCGGCGCATCGGAAGATCGCACTATTGTGGATTGGGTGCGCACCCTGAACGTGTACCCCGAACCCGATGCCTATAGTGGTCAGGCCATTAAAGTCAGCGGTTTTGTGACCCACATTCCCACCTGGCCCGATAACTTTTTTATGATTTCCCGGTTTGTACTGACCTGCTGTGCCGCCGATGCCTACCCGGTGGGGCTACCGGTTAGGCTGCCCGATGGCACGCCTCGCCCCCAGCCCGACACCTGGCTGGAGGTGTCGGGTAGTGGTGCCACCGAAACCCTGGACAGTAAGCGCCAGTTAGTCGTTGGGTCGCCCACCCTGACCGAAATCCCAGAACCTCGCAACCCCTACGAGTACTAGTTATGGCCCGTCGTCGTTCTCGTCGTCGATCGTCCCAGCACCAACGCTCGGATCGCCAGCCACCCAATCGCCAGCCACCCAATCGCCAGCCACCCAATCGTCAGGCGACCCCCCGCCAGCGATCGGCCCGTGACCGTCAGCGTCAACCGCTGGATCGGGTGGCCCTGGCGGTCACAGCAGTGCTGACGCTGGTGCTGGGGGGGCTGATTTTCTCTGGCGACCACGCCACCGCCAAGGTGCGGGAGTTTAGCTGGCAAGACCGCCAGGTAGGGGTAGAAGATCGGGCCTTTTTGCTAACCTTTAGCCGTCCTATGGATCCGGCTAGCGTAGAAGCTAACCTCACCATTCAGCCGCCTCTGCCGGGCAAGGTTAGCTGGGCCGGTCGCCGCATGGCCTACACCGTTACCGAGCCGATTGCCTACGGAGAGTCGTTTACGGTGCAGTTAGCCGATGCCCGCGATCGCTTCTCAGTCAATTCAGACCAGGCGGGACGGTTTGAGCCCTTTCAAGGAGCCTTCCAGACCCGTAAGCGGGCGTTTCTCTACATTGGAGTTGAAGGGGATGAGGCCAACCGCCTGGTGCTGGCCGATTTAGAGCAGCAAGAACGCCAGATTTTGACGCCCCAGCATCTGTCGGTGCTGGCCTTTGAGCCCTACCCCCTGGGTGATAGGGTGCTGTTTTCGGCCACCGACACCCGCCAGGGTGGAGACCTGCTGAGCCAGCAGCTTTACACCGTCACCACCGGGATCAACCCTCGCCCACCGCAGGATTTGCTGGGGGAGCGCCCGCCCCTATGGCAAAAGCTATGGCCCCAGCGCCCGACGCCCACCTCTGGCAACCTGGAACTGGTGTTGGACAATCGCGACTATCAGAACCTCAAGTTTGACCTCTCGGCGGACGGCCAAACCATTGTGGTGCAGCGGGTGAGCCAGAAGGATCCGTCGGACTTCGGCCCCTGGGTGGTAGCAACAGGCCAAGCGCCCTATCGCCTGGAGACCGATCCAGGTGGTGATTTTCTCATTGCCCCGGATAGCCAGTCCTTGGTGTTGTTGCAGGGTGAAGGGACGGCGATTATCGATCTCCAGCCCAATAAAAAACAGGGGCCAACGCAACCCCTCGACTTTTTACCCAACTATGGACGGGTGTTTGACATTGCGGCAGACGGCTCAGCCGCAGCCATGGTTAACTTTAACCAGGATGACCCAGCCAAGCGCTTTACGGAATCGTTGTTTCTGGTTACCAACCAGGGCACAGAGGAAGAACTGCTGCGCATCGGCGGCACCATTATTGACGCCCAGTTTGACCCGACCAAGCGGTTTCTCTACGTGCTGGCCAGCGAACCCACAGCGGCTAGCCCCTCCGACGCCCCCCTCAGCATTGAGGGTAGTTATGCCGAGCAGCCCTTTTTGATAGCGATTGACCTGGAGGCCAGGGTGGCGCTCAAGCTGCTTCAGTTGCCCCAGCAGCCCCGCATCCACATGAGCCTGGCCCCCGGTGGCCGATCGCTGCTGCTCGACCTCGATGGCGGCAATGATGCCCTCCCCAACCCTGACCCGGCTAATGGCCCCGGACTCTGGCATTTGCCGCTATTCACCAACCCCGACCAGCCCAGCCCCGCTGTCGTTGAGCCAGAGCGTTTTCCTTTCAAAGGTATCCAGGCCACCTGGCTCCCCTAACCTGGCCCCTCACTCCCTCCGCAAGTCAGGGAACACGTCCCGCACTGCCGGGTGTATCAGTTCTCCCGCCGCAACATTCAGCCCCGCCTGAAGGCCACTATCCTGCTCCAGCGCCGCCATGCCCTGGTTGGCCAGCTTAATGACGTAGGGGGCCGTGGCGTTGTTGAGGGCCTGGGTGGCCGTCCAGGGTACAGCGCCGGGCATGTTGGGCACCCCAAAGTGCACCACACCAT
>CAYUBC010000028.1:5550-8344 GCA_964442885.1 uncultured bacterium
CCTGGTCTACGGCTACGTCAATAATCACCGAGCCGGGGCGCATTTTAGACACCAGTTCCTGCGATACCAAAATAGGAGCCCGACGGCCCGGCACCAGCACCGCACCAATCAACAGGTCGGCCTGGGGGACAGACCTGGCGATTTGGCTGGAACTGCTGTACAACAGCTCCACCCGCGACCCAAACAGCGTTTCCAGGTAGGCCAGCCGGTCTACATTGAGGTCAATGATTTGCACCCTGGCCCCCAAACCCACGGCCATTTTGGCCGCCTCGGTGCCCACCACACCGCCGCCCAAAATCACCACCAAACCTGGGGCAACACCGGGCATCCCCCCTAGCAGCACGCCTCTGCCGCCCTGCTGCCGCTCCAGGTAGCGGGCCCCAAACTGCACCGACAGGCGACCGGCAATAATGCTCATCGGGGTCAGCAGGGGCAGGCGGCCATCGGGAGTGGTGACGGTTTCGTAGGCAATGGCCTGAATGCCGCTGTCCAGCAAAGCCTCGGTCAGTTGCCGCTCTGCCGCCAGGTGCAGATAGGTAAACAGCACTAGGTCTTTGCGAAAGAACTCGTATTCCGAGGGTTGGGGTTCCTTCACCTTCACCACCAGATCCTGCGCCCAGGCGGTGGCGGCCTCTTCCACCAGGGTTGCCCCGGCCTGCTCATAGTCCTCATCCCCAAAACCAGAGCCCCGGCCTGCCCCGGCCTGCACCACCACCTGATGCCCTTGCTGGCAGAGGGTTTGCACCGTGGCTGGGGTGAGCCCCACCCGAAATTCCTGATCTTTAATTTCCTTGGGCAATCCGATATGCATGGTTTGTTGTCGTCCTATGGCAGAAACTAGGCTGCGGGCAGGTTTTGCATGAAAGCACCCGGCAGATCCTATCTCTATTATCCCCAGGGACTTCTCTAACGTTGTTCGTAGAGGGCTGAATAAAACGCCTGGTAGTCTGCCGACAGCAAGGGCATCCACCACTGGCGATGGGTCAGGTACCAGGTAATGGTTTGGCGTAGACCCTGCTCCAGGGAGACCGTGGGCGACCATCCTAAGGTTTGCTGAATGTTGGTAATGTCCATCGCATAGCGGCGATCGTGGCCAGGGCGATCGCTGACCAGGGTAATAAGCTCTCGGCAGGGACGCACCGGCAACTGGTCGGCTAGCTCGTCCATCAACTCGCAGAGCATTTGCACCAGTTCCAGGTTTTTAACCTCCGCCTGGCCACCAATGGCGTAGGTGTCTCCCGGTGTGGCTCTGGTCAGAACCACCTCCAGCCCTCGACAGTGATCGGCCACATACAGCCAGTCGCGGATATTCTGCCCATCGCCATAGACCGGCAGGGGCTTGCCCAGCAGCAGGTTAACGCACATTAGCGGGATCAGTTTTTCGGGAAACTGGTAAGGCCCGTAATTGTTGGAACAGTTAGTCACCAGCGTCGGCAGCCCGTAGGTGTGATAGTAGGCCCGCACCAGATGGTCGCTCCCGGCCTTGGAAGCAGAATAGGGGCTGTTGGGGGCATAGGGCGTGGTTTCTGAAAAGGGTGGATCCGCAGGGCCAAGACTGCCAAACACCTCATCGGTGGAAATGTGCAAAAACCGGAAATGTCCAGGAGTCCGTTGACGTTCCCAATGCTGCCGAAACGCCTCCAGCAGGGTAAACGTGCCGACTACGTTGGTTTGCACAAAGGCCCCTGGCCCCAAAATCGAGCGATCCACATGGGACTCAGCCGCAAAGTGCACCAGGGTATCAATGCTGTGGTCGCTGAGTAGGGCGTCGAGCCGGGGGCGATCGCAAATATCCCCCTGCACAAACTGGATTTTCTCGCCCTGAATCAACTCTGCCAAGCTTGCCAGGTTGCCGGCGTAGGTCAACTTATCCACCACCAGCAGCCAATCTTGCGGATAGTGCTGACACCAGTAGCGCACGAAGTTAGTCCCAATAAACCCAGCCCCACCCGTTACCAACAGCCGCCTCTGCGTCACCTTATCCCCCTGCCTTGGTCTAGTGCAAGAGGTCTATTGTAGTAACCGATCAGGATCGTATCCTCAGTGCGGTGCTAATTCGGGCTGTGGAGTTAGAAACTGTACCGCTCTGGCTGCACGGCTACAGGCCCGAAAAGCCCTCTCGCTGGAGTCGGGCCAGGAAAGCTGTGCCGCCTGCTAGAGATTGATCTCCAGATGACTGACCGCACCCATGAGAGCGTCTTCTAAGCCCTAAACTGACGCTCAAGCTGCTGTTGCAATGCCCTACAAAAGGCGCTGGCCTGGGCATGCCCAGGAAATACCTTAAGAAACTCGTTTAGGTCTTGTACGGCTATGCGAATTCGGTGTGCTTTAGCACCACGCTTTAAGCCTTGCTGGTAGGTTTGCTTGGACAGGTCACTTTGGTTATTGGCCAAGTAGTAAAGGGCCAAATTGAACAGATTTCGAAAGTCGTCGGGCTTGTTTTGTAGCTCTTGCTGAACCAATTGAATGGCTGTTTGGTAGTCGGCTTGGGCCAGGTTTGACTGGCTAAGTTTGCGGTAAGCATTGCCTCGCTCGTAAAAAGTCCAATCATTTTCTTTGAGTTCAAGGGAACGATTAAAGTCCGTAAGAGCTGCTGTTGAGTTACCCAACAGCAGCGAAATTTCCCCCCGCTTCCGAACGTTCCAGCTATCTTTGGGGTCAAACTCGGTGGCCTGTTGAAAGTCGAGTAAGGCGGCTGGATAGTTTTCTAGCGCTTGATAGACAAGTCCTCTGGCTGTAATCGCCCACTCATCGTCAGGCTTAAGGTCAATGGCGCGGTTGAGGTCGGCCAGGG